>CADBPB010000064.1 GCA_902796525.1 uncultured Erysipelotrichaceae bacterium
AAAAAAGAAGAACCGGAAGACATCGGCAGAAGCTGTCCGCAGTGCGGAAGTCCGTTGCTGAAACGGAAATCGCGCTTTGGAAACTACTTTATCGGCTGTTCGAATTATCCGAAATGTTCTTATATCGAAAATATCGAAGGACAGAACAACCGTCGTTATTACCGCAAGAAGAAAAGCGCATGAAAGCAAGAGTGATCGGAGCCGGACTGGCCGGCAGCGAAGCAGCCTATCAGCTGGCAAACAGAAATATCCAAGTCGAACTCTATGAACAGAAGCCTGTCAAGCGGCATGACGCTTTTAAGACCGATGATTATGCGGAGCTGATCTGTTCCAATTCTTTACGAAGCGATGATACCGAGAATGCCGTCGGACTGCTGAAGGAAGAAATGCGCATTCTGGATTCTCTGATCATGAAGATGGCGGACCGCAACCGTGTGCCTGCAGGAGAATCTCTGGCAGTCGACAGGGTCAATTTTTCAAGAGACATTACCGATGTCATAAACAGTCATCCGAATATCACTGTCATTCACGAAGAGGTTCAGACGATCGATACAGAGATTCCGACGATCATCTGTGCCGGTCCTTTGTGCGAAGGAAAACTGGCAGAATCCTTATCCCGTTTGTGTGGAAACGATTTTCTGCACTTCTATGACGCGATCGCTCCAATCGTGGAAAAGGATTCGATCGATTTCCGTTACGCCTACTATAAGTCCCGTTACGGAGAAGACGATGACGGCGATTATATCAACTGTCCGCTGACGAAAGATGAATATGACCGTTTCTATGAAACGCTCATCAATGCGCCATGCGCTGCTTTGCATAATCCGGAAGAAGAGAAATATTTCGAGGGATGCATGCCTTTCGAGGCCATGGCGAAACGAGGCTACAAGACTTTACTTTTCGGTCCGATGAAACCGGTCGGACTCGAATATGAAGGAAAACGACCCTATGCGGTCGTTCAGCTGCGGAAGGACAACGCGATCGATACCCTCTACAACATCGTTGGTTTTCAGACTCATCTGACTTTTCCTGCACAGAAAGAGGTCCTGAAAACCATTCCCGCCTTGCATGATGTCAGTATCGTCAGATACGGCGTGATGCATCGCAATACCTACGTGAATTCTCCGAATATGGTGAATGACCGATATCAGTTCATCCATTATCCGAATGTATTTATCGCCGGACAGATCAGCGGCGTCGAAGGCTATGTGGAATCGGCCGCCAGCGGATTGTATGCCGCTTTGAATATGGCGCAGTATCTCGACGGCTCGATCGCATATACGCTCGGTCCCGATACGATGATGGGAGCGATGGCTGCGTATATCTCGGATCCTCACATCCGTACCCTGCAGCCGATGAATGCGAACTTCGGCATTTTCAAATGTCCGTACGATGGCGATAAGGCGCATAAGAAGACATTCTATGCAGCTCATTCTTTAGAAAAAGTCAGGGAGTATGCGGAACATGTATCGTTATCTCGATGATTTTATCCGTTATATGAAAGACTTAAGAAGCGGGTCCGACCAGACGGCAGACGCCTATTACCGGGATGTCGCCCGTTTCATCGCATATCTGCAGGACAATGAGATCGATGATTTCCGGAAAGTCGACAAGGATATTGTTTTTGATTATATCAATGTCTTGCGTAGCGGCAAGATCAGCAGAGGGAAGATCTCCAATACGACCTATGCGCGAAATCTGAGCTCTCTGCGCTCGTTTTTCCGTTACCTTAATAAAATACATGCCTGCGACGAAAATCCTTTCCTGCTGTTTAAAAACACGCATGTCGATAAGCATCTTCCGGATGTGATGACGTTCGATCAGATCGAGAGACTGCTGAACTGCTTCGACGAAGAAGATCCGATCCAGCTCAGAGACAGGTGCATCGTCGAGACGATCTATGCCTGCGGTCTGCGTATTTCGGAGTGCTGCGATCTCACGATGGACAGCATCGACAGAAAAGCGATGCTGATGCGCATCATCGGTAAAGGCAACAAGGAACGGATCGTGCCGTTCTATCCGAGACTGAACGAACTGTTTGACCGCTATCTGAAGGAATACCGTTCCCTATATGTACAAGATGGTTTCCCATACTTCTTCGTTTCGACCCGAAAGGGGAAGATTTCGCCAAGAAGTGTTCAAATCATGCTCGAACATGCTAAAATAAAAGCTGGTTTGGAAATCGATGTCCACCCGCACATGCTGAGACATTCGTTTGCGACGCATCTTCTGGATAATGGCGCAGACTTGAGAATGGTGCAGGAACTGCTTGGACATGCCAATCTTTCCACCACCCAGTTATATACGCATCTGACGCTGGACCGTCTGAAATCCGCAGTCAGTCATGCGCATCCGCATTCCTATGAAAAAAAAGATTGATTTAAGATTCTTATATCTGTTTATTCCGTTGTTCTATCTGGAGATCGTTTTTCACTTTATCCAGTTTCACGCCATCGATCCTTTCATTGTACTAAGGATCTTTCTTTTTGATCTGCTGCTGTCGACGCTTATCTGTTTCCTGACGACCCGATTCAAGAGCGAGAAAGTCTATTTCATCACGGCGCTGATCACCGTGATCTGGTTTTCGGCGTACAGTTTCGTGGAACTGATCTTCAAAAACTTCATGGGTGACTTCTATTCCTTCGGGACCGTCTCCGATGGCGCGACCAGGATCGCCCAATATGCCCTGATCTTCCTGTCGAACGCCAAGCCTTCGTATTATCTGCTTCTGCTGGCGATATTGCTTTATGTTTTGCTTTACCGTTTCGTGCATTTCAATAAGAAAGGTCCGTTCCAGCTGACGCTGATCATCTGTATCCTTTCTTTCTTGCTGCTGTTCCCGACCATCAATCTGGGCAGCGGGATGACCAAGATTTCGGAAACATACCTCACGTTCTCGAACAAAACGGTACTGATCGATAAGATCGGTATCGACCATTTCCTGTTCCGGGATCTGAGCGCCTTGTTTTTTACAAAGCCGGAAGAGATCATCATCGATGTCGATCCGGAACCGGATCCTGAACCTCAGCCGACCGATTACGGCAAACGCGTGATCAACGACAGCAACTGGAAGAACATCGCCGCTTCCGAAGAAAACAGCAATATGAAGACGATCGACAATTTCCTGATGAGCCAGCCGATCTCTCAGCCGAACGAACATACCGGCGAGTTTGAAGGATACAATCTAGTCTATGTCATGATCGAAGCAGGCGATTATCTGATGATCGATAAAGATCTTACTCCTACGTTATACAAAATGTATAAGAACGGCTATACGTTCTACAATCATTACACGCCGTTATATTCATGCGCTACCGGTGAGTCGGAATGGGTTTCCTATACTTCGGTCTTTCCATACATGAACACATGTACACCGAACTATACCTGCGGCGTTCAGTTCTATGAGGCATTGCCATATCTGTTTAAAAACAAAGGTTATACGACGATCGCTTTGCATAACTGGCGGGATGAATTCTATGAAAGAAAGAGGATACTGCCTGCCATGGGTGTCGATACTTATACCGATATCGATGATATCTGGAAAGATCCGTCGATCGTGCATACCAACGGATGGCAATCCGATGCGATGCTGATCGAACAGGCGATCAAGCAGATCGACGAGATCGACGGTCCGTGGTTCTGCGATATCATCAGTTCGGTCATGCATTTCCCATATAAGGATTCTTACTATTGGGGTGATTATTATCTCGATGAAGTCAGCGAAGTCCATCCGGACTGGCAGATCGACTACAAGCGCTACATGTCCAAGTGCATGAATTTCGACAATGCGATGGAGATCATGCTGAACTATCTGGAAGAAAGCGGACAGGCTGACAATACCATCATCTGCTTCTACCCGGATCACCGTCCGTACTGGATGGATTATGATGAAGTCATGGCGATGACCTCCTGGCTCAACCCCAGAGAAGGGGAATACGGCATCTACCGTTCGCCTTTCGTCATCTACAACAAGAATATGACGCCGAATGTGAACTACAACTACTGTTCGACGCTCGACCATGTCCCGACGATCGCCAATCTTTTCGATCTGAACTACGATCCGAGACTCTATATGGGAAGCGATATCTACGATGGAAACAACACAGTCATTCTGGCCAACGGCAACTGGCTGAATGAAAAGGGAACATATGATGCGACGACGGAAACCTTCACACCATATGAGGGCGTCACAGTCGATGACGAATATGTCAGAAAAACGATGAACAGTGTACAGAATACGATCAAGATCTCCTATCTGATCCTGGACGAATATTATTTCAGCAAGCGGGAATCGATCTGCATAGCCAAGTACTGATATGCTTTTAAGCAAAGTTTTTCATACCGAAAAGGATCTCGAGATCCGCAATATCATGTTTGATTCGCGAAAGGAAACGCCGGATTCCATCTTTTTTGCGATGAAAGGGAAAATCAACGACGGTCACACTTTCATCGGCAAAGCGATCGCTAACGGAGCCATCTGCATCGTACATAGCGATCCTGTCGACAGGAAAGAAGGCATCGTTTATATCCAGACGGAAGATGTCACATCGGCGTATGTTACGTTCTGCAAGGCATTTTACGACAATGCCATCGATAAAATGAACGTGATCGGAATCACCGGTACCAACGGCAAGACGACGATCGCCTGGATTCTGAGAGATCTTATCTCTCATTTTAACGGATGCGGCTACATCGGGACGATGGGCTACTGTTACGATGAAGAGGTCCATGATTCCGATCGGAACCTTACGACGCCAAAACCGGATGAGCTGTTCCGTATCGCGAAAGAAATGTACGATCACGGATGCCAAACGCTGGTCCTTGAGGCTTCCAGCGAAGGCTTGCTGACAAGAAGGCTGGAACAGATTCATTTCTCGACGGCGGTATTCAACAACCTTTCCGCAGACCATTTCGATGTGCATGGCGATATGGAATCCTATTTCCAGGCGAAATGCATCCTGTTCGATATGCTTGGAAAGGAAGACAAAGCGATCATCAATATCGATGATGAATATGGCAAGCGCCTGATCGAATCTTCGAAAGCCCGGAATATCTCCTACGCGATAGATACGGAAGCCGATTATCGCGCCATCAACATTCAACTGCATAATGATGGCAGCGAATTCGTCCTTTTGCATGATGGGGAACGGCACCATATCCGGACGAATATGCCTGCCCGTTTCAACGTATACAATATCCTGGCGGTGATCGCCGTACTGAATGAGAACGGTTATGCGATTGAAAAGATTATTCCGTACCTGGAAACGACGCAGCTGACACCCGGTCGCTGTCAGCTGATCGAAGAAGGTCAGGATTTCAATGTAGTCGTAGACTTTGCTTTTACCGAGAATTCGTTTGTGAAGGTATTCGATTTTGCCGAATCGATCACGCCCGATGATCGAAAGATCATCGCTGTCTTCGGCGCATCCGGAGACCGCGACCATAACCGCCGCCCAGGTACTGCCAGAGTCGCCGATGAACGTGCAGATACCGTCATCTTATCCTACGATGATCCAGCCACGGAAGATATGATGGAGATACTGATCGATCTCAAATCGTATTTCAAGAAGCTGGATCCGGAAATCATCCTGGATCGGGTCGAAGCAATCCGGAAAGCGATCCGGCTTGCGGATAATGGAGATACGGTCTTGCTGCTGGGAAAAGGGAGCGATCATTTCTTCCTGTGCAAAGAGGGAAGAGTCCCTTACATCTCCGATGAAACAGTCGCAAAAGAAGCCATCAGAGACAAATTCATGAATAAATTATAAAAGATGAATTATCATCTTTTATTTTTAAAATCATTGTGTTAGAATAATTAAGCGTTTATGCATTTACACACACTATGAATTCATCGCTCCGTGCTTAAAAAGTTAGCGGTGTCAGAAATAGTGGAGGACTAACGGAAAGAGAGGAATTTTTAAATGCAATTAGTTTCAATGCGCAAACTTTTAGAGAATGGCGTTCATTTCGGACATCAGACGAGGAGATGGGATCCGAAGTGCAAACCGTTCATCTACACCGCCAAGAACAATATCTACATCATCGATCTGAACAAGACGCAGGAAGCGCTGGATGTCGCTTATGCGAAGATGAAAGAGATCTCCGAAAATGGCGGTAAGGTCTTATTCGTCGGTACGAAAAAACAGGCTCAGCAGATCATTCTGGATGAAGCGACCCGTTCCGGAAGCTTCTACATCAACCAGAGATGGCTGGGCGGTACTTTGACGAACTTCCGTACGATCCAGAAGAGGATCAAACGCCTGATCGAAATCGAACAGATGGATTCGGATGGCACGATTTCCGTCTATCCGAAGAAGGAACAGATCCTGATCAGAAAGGAAGCTGTCAAACTGGATAACTTCCTGGGCGGTATCAAGGAAATGAAGAAACTTCCGGATGCGGTCGTCGTAGTCGATCCGAAGGAAGACCACAACGCTGTTGCGGAAGCGAAGAAACTGGGTATCCCGGTCTTCGGTCTGACGGACACCAACTGCAATCCTGCGCTGGTCGATTATGCGATTCCGGCAAACGATGATGCGATCAAATCCATCAAACTGCTGATGTCTCTGCTGGCTGACGCTATCGTCGAGAGCAAGGGCGGTATCCTTCAGGATGCCTACCAGGAAGGCGAGATCGAAAACGATATCACGATGGAAGATGTCATCATCAACGTCGAAAAGCATGCCGAGGAACAGGAAAAGCGCCGCAGACAGAGAAACGAAGAAAAGAATGCGCGCTACAACAACCGCAATCCGCGCAAGTACAACTCTGAAAAGCGTTATATCGGCAAGAAAGACGAAACGACAGAAGAAGCTCCTGCTGCCGAAGTGAAAGAAGAAGTCAAAGAAGCTGCTGAAGAATTAAAAGCAGAAGTCAAAGAGGAAGTCAAGGAAGCTGTTGTCGAAGTGAAAGAAGAAGTCAAGGAAACTGTAGAAGAAGTCAAGGAGGAACAGGAATAATGGCTGTTACTGCTGCTCAAGTAAAAGAATTACGCGAAAAGACCGGTGCGGGCATGCTTGATTGCAAGAATGCTCTGACCGAATCCGATGGCGATATGGAAAAGGCCATTGACTGGCTGAGAGAAAAAGGCATTGCCAAATCCATCAAGAAAGCTTCCCGCATCGCTGCGGAAGGTCTCTCCAAGATCCTGATCGATGGTGATAAAGCGGTCATCGTTGAAATCAACTCCGAGACCGATTTCGCTGCGAAGAACGATCAGTTCCTGAAATTGCTGGACGATGTCGCTTCTACGATCCTGGCTGCTGAACCTGCCGATCTGGAAGCTGCTTTGGAACTTCCTACCGCAAATGGCACATTAAAAGATGAAGTCGTCAATGCAACAGCAACCATAGGCGAAAAGATCGACGTCCGTCGTTTCGAAGTCGTCAAAAAGACTGCTGATGAGATTTTCGGCGATTATACGCATATGGGCGGAAGCAAGACGGCTCTGGCTGTCTTAAAAGGCGGATCTCCTGAATTGGCACATTATATTGCCATGCAGGTAGCTTCCATGACTCCGACTTATGTGTCCAGCGCCGATATGCCGCAGGATGTTGTCGATCGTGAAACCAAAGTACAGACGGAAATCGTCAAGAACGATGAAAAGTTCGCCGGAAAACCGGAACAGGTCATCCAGGGCGCGATCCAGGGCAAAGTCTCCAAGGCTTTGAAAGAAATGTGCCTAGTCGATCAGGAATACTTCATGGATAGCTCCAAGAAGGTTTCTCAGGTTCTGAAAGAAAACGGTGCGGAAGTCGTCAGATTCGTCAGATACGCTGTCGGCGAAGGCATCGAAAAGAGAGAAGACAATTTCGCTGAAGAAGTCGCAAAACAGATGAACATGTAAGTTCATTCAAAAAAAAAAAAAAAGTATCTGTTGATCAGATACTTCTTTTTACTATTTTTCGTTTATCTTCTTATAGTAGAGAATGTAGATATGCAGCAACCCATATAAAAGTGCGACGATGGCGATCAGTAACATCATGTAGAACATTTCGCCTGCAAACTGATTCAGATATGCATGAAGCATCAGCGCGATCGACAGCAAGGGACTGCTGATAGCAATCGTCAGGAGATTCTTTCTATCCAGTTTGGCCTGACGGGATATGAAGCTGTCTCTTTCCGGCTTTTTGTAGTTTTCGATCACATTGGCTTTGCGGATGAAGTTCAGATAGAAACTGACGATCGTCGAAATCATGAACAGCAACGCCAGGATGAAAGGAATCAAGAACCGGCGATAGATGATAAAAGCCACGACAAATACGACCAAGGCAACCAAGTATCCTTGAATGTAGCTGACATAGGCGTGAACATTATTCTCGGAGAGGATATATCCTTTCTGTTGAAAGAAAGGGGAATACACCGTTCGTTTATCTTCGTGATAGATGGATATCCCTTGTATCGATTGGACATCGTATTTCTCTTTTTTATTTGCCATACAAATATTATAGATGAGCTTTACCTGATAAATCCAGAAATATTGTTTTCACCATCAGGAAGGATATAGCGGATGCCGCTGTTTCTGAACGATTCCGGGAGGTCATCGCAGATAACGATGGCATCGTCGAATTTTGCAAAAACAGCCGGTTGCAACATATAGAATTTACTGCTATCGGTGACGATATAGGAAAGCTTCGACTGTGTCATGGCTGTATTCTTGGTAAGAGCGATCGTTTCGCTGAAAGTAGTAAATCCATTATTATCATGAATGCCATTGGCTGCCATAAGTGCCAGATCGAAATGATGATCCTTGATCTGTTCGACCGTCGTTCTGCCGGCAGTTAATTCGCTTTCTGCACGTAAAGGACCTCCTAGAACGATAGTCGCAATTTCTTTTCTAGCAAGTTCAAGCGCATGTCTGATCCCGGGAGTCACGACCGTGATGTTCTTGGCTTTGATAAAGGGAATGATCTCGTAGGTTGTCGTACCGGCATCCAGATATATCATCTGATTATCGTGCAGCAGGCTGGCCGCATATCTGGCCACTTCTCTTTTCTGTCGGATATTGGTTTCGCTTCGCAATAGCATATGCAATTCATCCTGATAAGGTATGATCCTGGCTCCGCCGTGATAACGGGAAATGATCCGCATATCTTCCATTTCCTGAAGATCGCGACGTATGGTTGCTGGAGATACGCCGATCATTTCTACCATTTCATCGACTGATACCTGATCCTTTTTCTGACATAATTCGGCAATGATGTTCCATCTGTGCTGTTTATTCATGATTACTCCCAGAAATGATCATGCAAATTGATCATATGATTATTTTGATATTATTATACATTATATATTCATGATTATTTGATTAAGTAATCAAATTTTACTATATTTCTAATAAAGCAGAATGTATAATGAAGCTGAATTATAGATATTTCATAAATAGAGGAGGGCAATTCATGTCTGATATGTTTGATGCGAAAATCGCCTTGTTCCATCAGGATGTGCAAGGCAAAGAAGCAGCATTGAAGCTCCTGGCAGAAGAATTCATGAAGAGTGGTGTAGCGAAAGAAACGTTTTATGATGGGCTGATCGCCAGAGAAAAGAACTATGCAACCGGTCTGACACTCAATAATATGTGTGTGGCGATCCCACATACCGACCCGGAACATGTCAATCGTACGCAAGTCGGTTTCATGTCGTTGAAAGAACCGGTAGAATTTATCGAAATGGGTACCGATGATAAAAAGATCCCTGTCACGATGATGTTCATGCTGGCACTCAAAGAAGCCCATCAGCAGCTGGATATGCTGATGAAACTGATGGATGTGTTCCAGAATGATGAACTGATGGAAAAGTTCCGGAATGTCGATAATTATGAAGACTATTACCGGCTGATCGAAGAAGCCGGCTTGAATATGGAGGGCTAATCATGCTTGTTACAACCAAAGAAATGTTTACAGATTCCAGAGAAAAAGGATACGCGATCGTTGCTCCGGATTATTGGGATTCTAATTCGTGCCGTACCTATGTTGAGACGGCAGAAAAACTGAATGTTCCGGTCATTTTAAGCTTTGCTCAGGCACATTCGGAAATGCTTTCATTGGAAGAAGCTTATGAAATAGGACGCTTCTATGCTGAAAGAGCCACCGTTCCTGTTGCGTTGCATCTGGATCATGGTCTCGATGTCGAAACAGTCAAAAAAGCTGTAGATATGGGCTTTACCTCGGTCATGATCGATGCTTCCGCCCAACCGTATGAAGTCAATGTCGCCAGGACCAAAGAAGTATGCGATTATGCCCATGCTCATGGTGTCGTCGTTGAAGCAGAACTAGGCCATGTCGGTTCCGGTGATGTCATCACTTCGGAAAACAAAGAAGCGTTGCATGATGATAAAAACATCTATACCGAAGTCGACACAGCAAAGCGTTTTGTCGAAGAAACCGGTGTTGATTCATTGGCGGTCTCGATCGGCACTTCCCATGGTCTTTATAAGGGAACGCCGGTAATCGATTTCGAACGTCTGCATGAATTACGAAAAGAACTGCCTGTTCCGTTGGTACTTCATGGCGGCTCCGGTTCCGGCGATGAAAACCTGGAAAGATGTGCGACCGAAGGCATTTCCAAGATCAATGTCTTTACGGATTTTACGATCGCAGCGATCGAATCCAGCAAGCAGGAAGATTATATCAACTGGTATAAACTGCTAAAGGATGCGAATCATGCGATATCTGAAAAACTGGCATATTATTTTAATTTATTCCATACAGGAAAGGTAGGTCAATAAATGGAAAAAGCACAATTAAGAAGACCATTCTTCGTCTGCAACCCGAAAGCTTACTTATATGGCGAAGAGTCACTGAAATTAGCGAAGAAATGTGAAGAGCTGGCAGTAAAGTATGATTTCGATGTCATCTTTACCGCTCAGCATGTAGATCTGGCGTTGATAGCCAAGGAATGTCCGCATCTGATCGTTACGGCTCAGCACATGGAATCATTGAAACCGGGCAGAGGCATGGGCCACATCCTGCCGGAAGCACTGAAAGCTGCCGGCGTCAAAGCAACTTTCCTCAATCATGCCGAAAATCCGATGACGATCAATGAACTGGCGAGAACGATCGAAAGAGCCAATGAATTGGGTATTCTGACAGTCGTCTGCTCGAATGAAGAATCCGATACCAGAGCGATCGCTGAACTGCATCCTGACTGCATGGTTTGTGAACTGACCAGCCTGATCGGTACAGGCACGACCGCAGATGAATCCTACATGGTAGCGACAAATAATATTGTTAAATCCGTTTCACCGCAGACGAAGACCCTGCAGGCAGCTGGCATTTCGACTGGTGAGGATGTCTACAAAGCCATCAAATCCGGAGCGGATGCTACAGGCGGAACCAGCGGAATCGTAGCTGCTGCTGATCCGATGGCCAGACTGGAAGAAATGTTTGAAGCTTTGGACCGCGCACGTAAAGATTTCTGCCAGTAATTGAAATACGCTTTCTAATGGTTATATAATTATTTATGATGATTTTTTAGTTGAAAGGAGTTATCTCAATGAAAAGAATCTTATTATGTTGTGCAACAGGCGTTGCTACCAGTACGGTAGTACATAAGAGAGTGGAAGAAGAACTGAAAAGAAGAGGTTATAATGGACAGTTCACGATCACACAGTGCAAAGTCGCTGAAGTTCCTGGCCAGTCTCCGAATTATGACCTTTGTGTAAGTACGGTCGCCATGGACGCAAAGAACTGCGCCTGCCCGATCGTGATCGCAACGAATCTGATCATCAATCGTGGAACAGAACCGATCTATAACGAGATCGAAAATAAACTGTTCAAAGAAGAAACTGCTGAATAGATTATAAAGCAGAAACACATTGTATTTTTCTAGAGGCATCTAGTTAAATACCGAAGATCAAGGGGCAAGTATCTTCGGAAATGAAAATCAAATGAAAGAAAAAAGGGGGATTTTGATTTATGCAAGTTATTGTGAACATTTTTAGTTCAATTAGTGATTTAGGTAAGCTGGTAATGATGCCTATCATTATCACACTTATCGGTTTGATTTTAGGCGCAGGCTTCGGTAAATCATTCCGTGGCGGTCTGACAGTTGCTGTCGGTCTGTTAGGCCTGGATGTTGCTACCGGATTGCTTGGCCCATTGGCTACCGCTGTTGGCGCTATGTCATCAAGATTAGGCTTGTCCTTAAGCACTGTTGATATCGGCTGGCCGGCTGCTGCTGCCGCTGCATTCGCTACTCAGGTTGGTTCTTTCATCATCCCTGTCTGCTTACTGGTCAACATCATCATGATCGTTACCCAGACGACTCAGACAGTCGACGTAGATATCTGGAACTACTGGCATTTCGCATTCACAGGATCTCTGATCACTGCTGTTACAGGCAGCCTGCCTTTAGGCCTGGTTGCTGCTGTTGCTAACGAAGTCATCATTCTGGTTCTTGGCGATGTCACCGCTCCTGCACTTGATAGAACACTGGCTATGCCGGGCGTATCTCTTCCTCATGGTTTCTCTACTGCGTTTGCCCCAATCGCAATAGTTTGTAACTGGGTCATCGAAAAGATCCCTGGATTAAGAGATATCGACTTCAACCTGGAAAAACTGCAGGAAAAGATCGGCGTCTTTGGTGAACCGGTCATCGTTGGTTTCGTTCTTGGTATCCTTATCGGTCTTTTAGGCGGACAGGATTTCAAGACTCTGATCGAAACCGCTGTTTATCTTGCTGCTGCAATGGTTATCATTCCTAAGATGGCTGCATTGCTGATGGAAGGCCTGATGCCTATTTCCGATGCTGCTTCCACCTTCATGGACAAACACTTCCAGGGCAAGGGAAAGATCTATATCGGTCTGGATTCAGCTGTTGGTTGCGGACACCCGCTGACGATTGCTTTGTCACTGATCTTCGTACCTCTTTCCGTCTTGCTGGCTTTCATCCTTCCTGGAAACACTGTCCTGCCGGCTGGTGACTTAGGTACATTCCCATTTATGTTCGTCCTGATTCTGCCTCTGTGCAAGGGCAATGGTTTCAGAAGCCTGATTACCGGTATCATTGTCATGGTCCTTGGCTTCTACTTCTCGACCGCACTGGCAGCTCCGACGACTCTGGTATGCCACAGCATCGATCAGTACACGGAAATCGCTTCTCTGTCATCCATCTGTGATGGCGCTAACCCGCTGACTTGGCTGCTTTACACGATCGGTACGATTTCACCGGTTGTCGGCTATGTCGTATTTGCTGCTATCGCTCTGGCATTCGCTGTTTGGAATGGCATCAGAATCAGAAAAGAAAACAACGCTTAATTTCTGAACAGACAAGAAAAAAGGGGCTTTTAATAAGCCCCTTCTTTTTTCATAGATATGAAACGTTACATCTATCAGAAAAAATTCTATCAGTTTAAAGTCGTTTATCTCGGCTATTTTGTCGTGCTGATTGCGCTATATTCTGTTTATCGTCTGCTTATCGGATTCAGCAAGCTCTATGTGATCGTATTACTGGTCTGTATCTATCAGATCATCAATACATTTATTTCATTATCAAATCCTGAAGAAGTCGATGTCGATAAAGATTCGATCTCTTTTAAGGGTTTCGGAAAAACACATCATTATCGTTTTAAAGATATTCAGGATTTTCGGGTCAAAGAATTTGTTACAGCGAAGAAAATCTATCTGCGGATCAATAAAGATAGCGGTTCATTATTGAAGGGAAGATATTGGATCGATTGTCTGTACTTTTCAGATGGCGATGAATTGTTTAGTTATCTTCTGAAAAAAGAAGATGAGTTTCATCCTGATACGATCAAAGCATATGCTCATCGTTCGAATGCGTTGACAGCTGAAAAGAATAAGAAACAAGAAAAATAACAACATTTATAATACATCTAAGGGGGAATAAAAATGGCTGTTTATAAAGAAACGATTACGGGAATCATGTCCAAAGGCGTTTCTCCGACTTATATCGATATTACGACACAGGTCAGAGAGATCATCAAAAAGTCAGGTATCAAAGATGGAATCTGCTGCGTGATTTCGCCACATACTACTTGTTCTGTTTTCTTTGAGGAATATGTCCATGATACTTTACCTAACGGAAAAGAATTCATCCAGCAGGATCTGGACAACTGTCTGGCTAAGATCATTCCGGATCAGACCGCGTGGGGACAGTATTTCTATCCAGGTCTCCATCATCTGGAAGAAGTCGAATCCTGGCCGGATTATCGTAAATATCTGCCAAGCGGAACCAGAGAGGAACTCTGGAATGCTGATGCGCATCTGAAAGCGACATTGCTGGGTAATTCCGCTACTTTCGAAGTAGATAATGGCGAACTTGGCGTAGGCAAGACCGGTTATGTCTATTTCGTTGATTTCGACCGCACGCATGAGCGTGAAAGAAGATGCAAGGTCGTCGTGATCGGCGAATAAGTTGATATCTTGACAGTAACTGAACATGGAACGAAACGAATAGCTGTTTCTGAAGAAACGGCTTTTCTTTATGTTAACTAAAAGATTATGTGAAAATATGATTTATGTGAAATTGTCAAGATAATAGTAAAATGTTTTAACAGTAAATAAATTTTGTTAAAATATTAAACAGAGGTGTTTATCAATGTACAGAAGAGTATTATTGAAATTGTCGGGAGAGGCATTGGCTGCGCCTGACTTTCCGTTCTCCACGGAGACATTAGAAAAAATAGCTTTACAAGTCAAAGAAATCAGGGAGATGGGAATCGATATCGGAATCGTCATTGGTGGCGGCAATATCTGCCGTGGCAAGATCTTTGAGAAACTTGGTTTTGATCGTGTGAATGCAGATTATGCAGGAATGCTTGCGACAGTCATCAATGCCGTTATGTTTTCAGCAGAATTGAATCGTGTAGGAGTTCCATCGGTAGCTATGTCTGCCATTAAAGCACAGAATGTCATTGATTTTGATAAAGAGGAAGCGAACCGCCTGATCGATGAAGGAAATGTCATCGTCTTTGGTGGAGGATATGGTCTTCCATATTATTCGACCGATACAGGTAGCGCACAAAGGGCTGCCGATATCGGTGCAGATGTCATTCTGATGGCAAAATCAGGAGTTGATGGCGTCTATGATTCTGATCCTGATGAAAACCCGGATGCCA
>CADBPB010000065.1 GCA_902796525.1 uncultured Erysipelotrichaceae bacterium
AGAATAGGCGATGCGCTGAATCTTGAAATCAACGCACACGACCGCAAGCTGATCAAAGCGAACCATTCCTCCGTTCACCTGCTTCAAGCCGCATTACGCAAAGTTCTGGGAGATCACATCGCCCAGGCAGGATCCTACGTCTGCAAAGACTACGCCAGATTCGATTTCTCTCATTATGAGAAAGTCAGCGAGGAACAGCTCTCTGAAGTGGAAAAGCTGGTCAATCAGTACATCATCGAAGAACTTCCGGTCGTGACCGAAGTCCTGTCGATCGATGACGCTAAGAAGACCGGAGCGATCGCTTTGTTCGACGAGAAATACGGCGACACCGTACGTGTCGTATCGATGGGTGATGTTTCCAAGGAATTCTGCGGAGGGACCCATGTGCAGAATACGACGCAGCTCGGTTCCTTCAAGATCCTCTCGGAAGAATCCATCGGTTCCGGCATCCGCCGTATCGAATCCGTCACCAAGATGAAGGCATATGAAAAGGCCGAGATGCAGCAGAAGAAACTGGAAGACCTCAAAGATCTTCTCAAGCTGAAAAACAGCGACATGATCAAAGACCGGATACTTCAGATGAAGAACGACAACGACGCCCTGAATCAGGAACTGAATCTCCTGAAGACGAAACTGATCAACGAAGAAGCCGATAACCTGATCGGCAAAGCAAAGGACAATGGCAGGTTCAGATATCTGCTGCTGTCCCTGGAAGACTATTCCAACGATTTGAAAGAATACGCCGTCAGCATCCGCAACAAGCTTGACGGAGGCTTCGTATTCGTCGTCAATAAGAAAGCGGAGAGATCATCGATCATCGCCTGCGCAGGAGAGAAAGCCCTGGCAGGAGGAATCGTCTGCGGTAAGATCATTTCGCAGATCGCTTCCATGCATAACGGCAAGGGCGGAGGCAAACCGGATCTGGCCCAGGGCGGCATCGATTCCGGCGATTCCGATGTCATTCTCAAGGAAGTCGAAAAACTCATTGCAGGCTAAAAAAGGAATGTTATAATATTGCCAGGAGGTTTTTTATGGGTGATCATAACAATTCCAGAACGATGCTTTTCACTTCAGAAGATATCAAAAGAGAAAACCTGAAACAGCTTCTGAAGGAAGTTTCCGAAGCTCTGCAGGAGAGAGGATACAATGCGGTCAACCAGATCTCCGGCTATCTGATCAGCAATGATCCTGCTTACATCTCATCTCATAAGAACGCCCGAAACAATATTCAGCAGGTCGAACGCTATGAGATCATCGAAGAGCTTGTCAGATTCTACCTGGAAAGCGAATAAGATGTTTATCGATATGTAACGATTTTTATACTGAAGCAACTCCCTGATGGGGAGTCTTTAGTATTTTATGTGTGAGGTAAAACCATGAGAGAAGACTCGATTTTCATCGTAGATGATGAAGGCAATGAAATTGAAATGAAGATCTACTTCACGTTCGATCTGAACGGGAAACAGTATGCTGTTCTCCACGAGATCGATCATGAAGATGAGCTGTATCCTTTCATTTACGACGATCAAGGAAATATCTTCCCGGTCGAAGATCCGGAAGAACTGGAACTGATTCAAGAGGTACTGGACGCGTATGAAGAAGAGAACTAAGATCGTTATCGCCATCTGTACCATCCTTGCGCTGATCGTCGGGATCATTGCAGGTACGATCATTTATATCAGATCCTCGCTGAAACCGACGAAAGCCTTCCTGAACGGAGAGATCTGCGGAGAAATCGACGCTCCTTGCGAAGTGACCGCTTTCATCGTCGACGAAGGCGCATATGGAAAGACGACGATCGACAAACTGGCACAGACAGGCATCATCAAGGATGCGGACATCGTCTACTACTATAACCGCCTCATGACGGGATACAGTTTCCCGGCAGGCTATTTCGAGATCCCGCATCGGATCACGGAAGCGGACGGTACCCAACGCGACATCACTTTGGACGAGATCATGGCTTTCCTTTCCGATCCGCAGAATGCCCACCAGGATACGGTCACGATCACCTTCAACGAAGGGGATTTCCTTAGAAACTATGCCTACCAGATCGCTGAAAATACGACGGTGCAGGAAGATGAACTGCTGGCCTACTGGAATGATGAAACGGCTTTGCGCGGCTATATGGATGAATATCCGTTCCTGACTGAAGAAATGTTCGATCCGGACGTGAAGTATTATCTGGAAGGCTATCTGTTCCCGGATACCTATGAGTTCTTTGAATTTACCGATCCCGATGAGATCACCAGAAAATTCCTGGATCGTACTTTGGAGATCTATGAGGATCATAAACAGGAATTTGACGAATCCTCATTCTCGATTCATGATGTTTTTACGCTGGCTTCGATCGTCCAGCTGGAAACGGGAGATGCGGATGACTCGGACAAGGTAGCGGGGGTTTTCGTCAACCGTCTTGAACTGCCGGAAGTCCTGGGCTCCACTGTCACGGCCTGTTATGCCTTCGATCTGACGAAAGATGAATGCTACCAGATCGGCGATACCCTGGATTATACGCATCAGTACGATCCTTACAATACTTATACGGTACAGGGACTGCCTCCGGGACCGATCTGCAATCCGAATGAGATCGCCCTGAAAGCAGCACTTCAT
>CADBPB010000066.1 GCA_902796525.1 uncultured Erysipelotrichaceae bacterium
CTTCCATAAGCATCCGCTGCGGCTGCAGCCACTCCTTCATGTCTCGTCTGAATGAATCTGATTCTGCTGTCTTTGACTGCATCTGTAAAATATAACGTCTGTCCGCCAGGAATGCCATAGATATATGGGATATTCCATTCTTCCATGACCTTTACTACTGCTTCGTTTACCTTCATTGTGTTACCTCTCTATAATACAATTATAATACACTTATTTTATTTATATGACAATATTAATACATTATTTAATACAATAATAATTATTGACTTATTTATATATCAAATGTACAATCAAATTATGAAGAACGAACATCCTGATCTTAAGAGAAACGGCATGAACAAGTATGGTTCGTTGCAGAATTACATCAAAAACAATATCGACAGCGGTGTATATCCTCAGGGATCCGCGCTTCCTTCCGAGAAGTGGTTCGAAGAATATTTCGGTGTTTCCCGTGTTACCGTAAGGAATGCGATCAACGGTCTGATCAAGGAAGGAATCATTGAAAGAGAGAAAGGCAAGAGTCCCAAAGTGCCTTCTCAACGCTACGACCGGAATTTCAACCGTCTGACCGGTTTTTCAGAGCAGATCCTGGAAGACGGGCACATCCCTTCTGCCAAAATCCTGGAATTTTCCGTCATCAAAGCTACGGCTTTTCTTGCTAGGAAACTGAAAATCAAAACCGATGACGAGGTCACCTACATCCGTCGTCTGCGTTATTCTGACGGACAGGTCATCTGTATCCAGGAAATTTATCTGAACAGGGCTTATTCCGCGTTTCTGACGGAATATGATCTCTTGTATAAATCGCTTTATTCGATCATGGAAGAGAAAGGCGTCTCCTTCGATTATTCCGAACAGGTAATCAAAACGTCCATGCCTACGGCAGAACAGCGGGAACTCCTTGATCTCGACGGCAAGACTCCGGTCTTCATTATGGAAAGAATAACTTATCATAAAAATGGCGATGCCATCGAATATGTCAAGACCTGCTGCGATTCCAATAAGTATAATATAAAAATCAATCTATACAGGTAGATTGATTTTTTTATTCCAATTTCAATATGTTTTGCACATCCTTGCGGATGTTTTCTTCATCTTTAATGACGAATGCATACGGATAGCGCTTCAGAGCGCCTTCCGGTTTGAAACCCTCGCCGAAGCCCAAAGCAACGAAGTCCAGGCCTGCCCGCATGGCGGCCTCTGCATCGTTAGGACTGTCTCCGAACATCAGTGCCTGGTTCTTGTCCGTACAGCCGATCTCTCTGACACACTCATTGATCAGTTCCGCTTTGTCTCCCAAAGAGTTATCGATGTTCAAAGAGATATAGTCTACGAGTTCAGCCAGTCCTTCTCTCTTCATGATCGCGCTGGCCAGCTGATGCTGCTTCAAGGTAGCAACGGCGCTCTTGGCTCCTGCTTCGTGGATATCGCCAAACATTTCTTTGATGCCCTTGAAGATTCTGGTCTTTTCCAAGCCGACTTCGAAGTAGCATCCGCGGTAGATGTCCGTAAGTTCTTCTGTTTCTTCATAAGTCACACCATAATACTTCATCATCGATTCTTTCAATGGCGGTCCCAGAAACAGACGAAGCGTCTCCTCGGACAGATCCTTCAGTCCGGCTTTTTTCTGTAATCTCTGCAAAGATGCAACGATACCGTCGCCCGTATCCATTAGTGTTCCATCCATGTCAAAGATAAAATACCTGTACTTCATATCCTTCTCCTAGAAAACTTAGGATGAAAGCATTGCGCTTTCATCCTAAACTCAGAATCATAATTTCCACAGTTTTTTTGCGTTATCGTAGAAGATCTTCTGCTGATCCTCTTTGGAAAGATCATAAGCATCGAACTTTACGATCTCGCTTCCCGGATATTTGTATGGCCAGTCGGTCGCAAAGATCATGCGATCCGGTCCCAGTTCTTTGAGAGCTTTCTGCATGACCTGAATCTCCACCTGTCCCGCCGTATCGACATAGACATTGGGAAGATCTTTCGTACATTCAACGCAATCGTAGCCATAATCCAGATATCCGATATGAGCAAACACAAAAGTTGCTTTCGGATGGCGCTTGGCTATTTCTGCCCATTGCTGAGGCAGTGACAACGGAGCCGTTCCCGTGTGCGTCAGGATCGGGATGTCATATTCTGCAATGGCATCAACCAGTCCGTCGATCGCACCGTTGTTGCTTGGAAAATAGCCATGTTTCCACGAATGGAATTTGACGCCTCTCATCCCCGGATGCTTCATGCAGCGATGAAGATCATCAATCGCATGCGGATCTCTCGGATTCAGATAAACGAATCCGATGATCCGATCCGGATACTGATCGATGGCTTCCATCGTTTTATCATTCAATGGTCCGGTTTCGATTCCGTTCAGGATCGAAAGACCGGAATACTGAATATTGAACTTATCCATCGAAGCGACAAGATCTTCTGCAGTCAGATTACCTCCGCTGCTGGTCTTGCCCATATGGACATGGAAATCGATTATTTTATCAACCAGTAAACCCATTGAGTTTCCTTGCTGTTACATCAGACCGATGTATGTGCAAACGATTCCAAGAATCATGATGACAGCCATCAGCAGGATCGAAGAAACTTTCTTCTTTCCAATCAGCCATGCACATAAGAGAGTCAAGGTAACAGGTAAGAACTGAGGAAGCATCGAGTTGATGGTTCCGATGATATCGATGGTTGAATCACCTGAAGTATATGCAAGATTCAGATGGAAACCGACAACGGTACAAGCGAAACCGCCGATGATGACATAAGCAGCAACAGATGCCAGCTCAGTGATACGGCCGATGATGCCTGATTCCTGCATATCCGTAACCAGGTCGGCACCCTTTTCATACCCGACGAAAATACCGAAGTATCTGACACCCAGAGTCATAGCTGCCATCAGGACCAGGAAGAGCAGCGGTCCAAGCAGGCTGCCATTCAGAGCCAATGTGCAGGCAATACCGGCAACGATCGGTCTGGCGGTACCATTCAGTAATGAGTCGCCTAAAGCTGCCAGAGGACCCATCAAAGCGGCTTTGGTTGCGTTGATCGCATCCGCATCGATATCCTTGTCGACAACGAGTCTTTCTTCCAGAGCTGCGGCAACACCGATCGGAATCGAAGCCACCATCGGCTGCGTCAGGAAGAGCTGCATATGTCTGTCCATGATTTCCTGTTTCTCTTCAGGAGTTTCATAGTATTTATCGATGATCGGGCTCATCGCATGTGTGAAACCGACATTCTGGAATCTTTCATAGTTTAAGCAGCTTCTGATAAAGAATTGATTACGATAAATCGCCCATAAATCCTGGCGGGTTAATCTCTGATCCGTGTTTTTCATTAGAATTCATCTCCTTTTGCTTCAATCAGGCCAAGGAAGTAGTTGTGTAAGAACGTGCAAATCACGGCGATGACTGCGATACCGACGTTACCTAAACCCAGATAAGCGGCAGCAACATAACCTACTGCAAAGTAAGGCCACAGAGCCTTGTTCTTGATGGTTGTAAGCAGCATGCCGAATCCGACTGCGGCAAGCATTCCACCACCGTTTCCTAAACCGGCCAGCAAGGTCTCAGGAATCTTGCTGATGACTGCGTTAACAGCATCGCCGCCATAATATACAGCCAAGAAAGTAGGAACACCATAGAACAGAGCATCAAGAGCTAACGCGATATAAGTAGCGGCTTTGACACGGTTGATGTCGCCTTTTTTGTTTCCCGCTTCTGCCCAGTGCAGGATGGCAACGTTAACGAAACTGAACTGAATCGTTGACATCGTCTGTCCGATGACGGCAAGCAGAACGGCTGATGCGATTGCAACTTCGCTGTTGCCGCTGATGCAGGCAAGAGCTGTTGCGATGGCTGCAGATAATGTGACATCCGGAGCTACAGCTGTACCTACGAAGACAGCAGCCAGGAACATCAATTCAACGGTTGCACCAACATACAAGCCCATCTGCAGGTCGCCCATGATCAGACCTACTACCGGACCTGTAATTATTGCTCTTGTTGTCTGCAACTGCAGAGTATGTTCATCGATGAAGCCCCAAGTTGTCCATAAAGCAACCAATAAAGCTTTAATAAACATAGATTATCTTTTTCCTCCTTAATTGTGTATGCAAAAACATCTTTCTGACAGGTCGGATCCGTCACAAAAATGTCCTAGCCATATTTATTTGATCAAAGACATCAGATCGGAAGCCTTTTCAGAAGGGATGACCTGAGAGATCAGTCTGACTCCGCGGTCGGACAAACCGATGAATTTCTGTTTTTCTTCTTCGGTGAGCCAGATGGCCTTGGTGTATTTTACTCTATCGCCGCCGGAAGAAATGTTGCCGACATTCAGTTCATCGAATTCAATGCCCAAATCAAGCAGCTCGATCGCGGCATCCACATTTCCGACAATCAGCAAGATCTTGTCCAGAAGTTTCGCTTTTGCTTTCAGATATTCTGCCGCATCCTTGACACTCATTACCATCAGTTTGATCGACGGCGGGCATGCCATCTTTAAAACCGATGCCTGCAGCTTGTTTCCGGCAGCCTGATCATCTGCTACGACGATTGCCTTGGCCGGAATCACTGTAAGCCAGCTGGCTACGATCTGACCATGAATCAACCTGTCATCAAGCCTGAAATACTGAACTTTTGCCATATTATTGTTCTCCTTATAATACAATTATAATACATTCCATCTTCATTTCAATAAATTGAAGATAGAATTCGTATTAACTTCATTATATCATTCGTTTCTTCTTGACAAGATAGACAATGTTCATGATTCCGGTGATGACCATGAATGCCGCAAAAGCATAACTGCCGTAGAGCAGCATCCCTTCATAAGCGCTCTGCTTTGCGTTCAGGATGATCAGCACGGCAATGGTGAAGGATAGCAGCATCGTTCCTATCAGTCTTCCGACGCTTTGGGTTCTTGCCTTTTCTTCGATCAGGCTTGTCCTTTGCGGTTTTTTATAATTCCTTAACAAAGGAAGCTTGTCCAGAAACGAAAAGACAAAGAAAAAACTGGAAAGCAGATAGAACACCAGGGCGATTCCTGCAGCCAGCAAGGGATGCAGATCGAACATCAGAAAAGCCGTAAGTCCCAGCAGTATAGAAACCCACAGTCTTCCGGCATAAAAGGAATACTGCTTCACATCGCTATCTGAAATGACATAGCCGTTTTTCATGAATGGATTGGAATAGACCGTCATTCCTTTGTCATGATAAATAGAGATTCCTCTGAGGTTTTTCGCTTTCCCTTTTTCCAAATTCGACTCCTTTGATCTTCTTCAACCAATCTCCCCGATATCTTCACAGCAGGATTTACTTATAATACAATTTTAATACAATAAAACAGAAATGACAAACAATTATCGAATGAATAACAGATCAACGAAAAAGCAGCCATATGGCTGCTTTGATTTCTCTGATGATTATTTGCCTGGGTCGCGGAATCGATCATTCGTATAGCGCATAGACTTCCGATACCGGAGTATGGCAGGATACCGCCAGGATCAGCTTCGACAGCATCCATCCGACCGACAGTACCGTGATCTTGGAGGTCTTCTGAAGCTCCTCTTTCGGGACCACGATCGTATTGGTGACCACGATCTCCTTGATCTGCGAATTCTCGATACGGGTCGCGGCATCGTTGGAGAACAGGCCGTGGGTCACGCAGACATAGACATCTCTGGCCCCGTTTTCTTTCAGGATATCCGTCGCTGCCAGCAGGGATCCTCCCGTATCGCAGATATCATCCACGATGATGACATCCTTATCTCTGACATCGCCGATGACGTAGCACGCTTCGACTTCATTGGCTCTCGGTCTTCTCTTATCGATGATCGCCAGGGAACAGCCCAGGATCTCCGCCAGCGTACGCGCACGCTTGACGCCGCCATGATCCGGAGAAACGACCACGATGTCGTTGACCGGGAAATTCTTGCGGCGGAAATACTGTCCCATCATCGGAACAGTCGTCAGATCGTCGACCGGACAGCGGAAGAAGCCCTGGATCTGCGGAGCATGCAGGTCGAA
>CADBPB010000067.1 GCA_902796525.1 uncultured Erysipelotrichaceae bacterium
ACCGTGATCGTTTTATCATCCTCAGGAACATCTCCTGATCCGGAACCGCTGTTTCCGCAGGCGCAGAGCAGCAGTAAGACAAACAGTAATGTAACGATTTTTTTCATTGTTTTTCTCCCTTCTTTTCAGTTACTTGACGATATCGGTATTTTGCATCGTCGCGCCTGCGCCAAGACGCAAGCCGATCACCTCTTTCACTCTCTTATTCATAATCCCCTCCTGAAACAAAAAAGCCGCCCCTAAGGACGACTTGTCATCGTGTTACCACCTTAATTCGTGCAGATGCACCTCATCGGATACCGACATATCCTGGCCCTGTAACGCAGGCATGCGTCTGACCCTCATATCGGACCAGCAGCTCCCAGACCATCTTCCCCTGATCGTCCACATCTTTTTTCACCAGCCAAAGACTCTCTACGCTATCGGATCAAGCTACTCTTCTGTTCTCAGCTTTTCTTTATTTTATGACAGAATCCTTCAAAAAACAATGATTCTGTGAAGGTTTCTTACAAGATAATGTCTAAATTTACATTATAATTGAAAATATTTTCATTATCCGTTATGATGCTGTATTTGCAGTTTAATCAAGCTCAGTTGTCTGCCCTGGAATAGCCGCATTTCATCTGCAGGCTTGCCTCATGCAGAACGTTCCCTAAGGCTTTCATAGTTTCTTCTTTGCACATCGCGCAGATCGCCTCATTCGCTTCTTCGATCAGCGAATAGTCTTGCTGTTCCGTCATCTTGCGGTCATACCCATTGATCAGCTTATGTCCCTTGGAAGCGACAGACATCTGGTATCTCTCGATGTGCTGGATCATGGAACCGAAGTGCGGATCCGCCAATGCGCCGATCAGACGGGAAGCCCAGTAGAAATTCTCCGTCGAGACATCCATGGCGACATCGCTCAGGTACTTCGGCATCTTTTCCGCCTGCGCATAGACCGGCACCACCGTATTGAACGGATTGGCGCCGAAACAGACCCATTCCACACCTTTCAAAGGATCAGGCATATAGCCCCTGATCTGCAGAACCGCCATGACTCCTGTGCGACTGATGCCGATCGGACGGTAGATCCCCTTCCTGGGATCATCGGCTTTCTGATAAGGATTGTATGGCGTTCCCTGATAATAGGAAGAGAGGATATACTTGATGTCTTCCACGGTGATCTTCTTCTCAGGGACCATGGACCACGGGATATCATCGCTTTCCGGCGTGAAATCGGCATTTTCTCCGTCCCATTTATAAGTATTCGGATTGAAGTAACGTCCCATGAACCAGGCGCGCGGCGTGTTGTATACATGATCGGCATCGGAATGCGAACCGAAGACGTAACGCGGATTGAAGACGCCGTCAAGGTTAAGATCCAGATGGCTGTCCCGGATGAATTCCCTTAAATCGGAACTGCAGAGATGTTCCTTCTGTTCCCCGAACGCGTCATCCAGATCGAAACGGTCCATGCCGAACTGATTCGGCATCATGACATACTCGTCATCCCTGACCCGTCTGGCGATCCAGTGGTGTCCCCCGATCGTCTCCAGCCACCAGCACTCTTCCGCATCGTTGAAAGCGATGCCGTTGGCTTCGTAGGTTCCATACTGTTCCAATAGAGAACCTAAACGAAGGACGGCTTCCCTTGCCGTACGGACATAAGGAAGGACCAGCACGACCAGGTCTTCTTCGCCGATTCCTCCGATCTCCTCTTTCTGTCTGCCCTTCTTTTCTTTATATTCGACATAAGGATCAGCGCCAAGGACCAGCGGATTGGATGTGATCGTTTCTGTCGCAGTCATTCCGACATTGGCCTCATTGATGCCGTTGGCTGCCCAGATGCCGTTCTTCGGATCGACGCTTGGCGTCGCAGTATAACGCATCGGATCCTCAGGCAGTTCGATCTTGAGATGAGAGATCTTGCTCCTGTAATGTCTTCCCTGCTTCTTGGGATCGACTACGATCAGTTTCTTCACATCGAAACGTCCGTCGTCATTTCTGGCGATCATCGTTGAACCGTCATAACTGGCCTTTCTGCCTACAAGAATCGTCGTGCAACCCATATCTGCCTCCTTATATAATCAAACAACGGACTCCCCCGTTCCGGTTCGTCCGCATGTATAGTAACATAATTCAATAAAAGAGTGTGTTATACTAATCTCGGATTTATGAAAAAAAGAAAGATTTTCCTGCTGCTGATACTGCTTGTACTGATAGGGTCGTCCCTGTTCTTTTTATCCGGTCTTCTCAGCAAGCCTGTCATAGGCTATGAACTGCTCGATCATGACGAAAGCACGGCGACAGTCTCGGTCACGGTCGAAGATAAGAGCATCCTGAAACGGAATTACGTCGTCGCTTTGGATCATGAAACCGTCGCAAGCGATGCGACGGGCTATGAATCCTACGATCCGGAAACGGCCTATGTCATAGAACCGGGAATGTATTACATCCATGTGAAAGACGCGATGGGCAGAACATACGATATGGGTCCGATCATCAATTCGACCTTAGCGATACGTCTAAACGAACTCGAATATCCGTTCTATCCGATCGGCGAAGAACTGGAACTCTCCTGCGATCTGCTGACATTCGGCAAGGACGAGAACCTCAGATATGTTTCATCAAACGAGAATGTCGCATCGGTCCGCGACGGCAGGATCATCACCAACGCTCCGGGCACGGCGACGATCACGGTCAGTTCCCAGGGGATCAGCGACAGCATCGAGATCGAAGTGACCGATCTCTATACGCTCATCGATACCGATTCCATGAACAAGCCGATCCTGCATGAAACGATCTGCGATTACGCAGAGAATCTGAAACTGGATAAAGTGCTGGAAATGAAGATCGCCGAGGCGGGCTATCAGACCAGAGCAGGCGTCGTAGCCGCTGCACGTTTCATGGCTCTGCAGTTTCCTTACCGCCTGGCTTACTTCGCGGAAACGGGAAAACTGGATAATACCGTGGATTCCCGCCGCAGCGACGGCGAAGGAAGATACTATCACAAAGGATTCTACCTGAGTGAAGAGAAATACGATGATATCGTCGCAAGCATCCTGGGTCCGAAATACTGGGGACAGTACTTCAAAGAAGATACCACCGAGGATCATTCCAGAGATGAAGAATATCTCGATGGCGGTCTGGTCGTTTCCGATATCGGCACGAACCTGTATCTGATGAAACGTCCGAACGGCCTGGACTGCGGCGGTTTCGTCTCCTGGTGCTACTACAATGCCGGATATGATTTCGGCGATATGGGGGCAGGCGGTCCCGGCTCCTATGGCATGTCCATGCTGGGAGAAAGGGTCAGCATTTCGGATGAACTCCTGCAGTCGGATCGTATCAGATGCGGCGATCTATGCGGCTTTACGGGTCATGTGGGAATTGTGATCGGCATCGAAGAGGACTACATCTGGATCGCCGATACGATCCGTACCGGAACGAAAGTCAGAAGATACGAACGCAACCTTGAATCCTTCAATGAACTGGGAGACGATGCGTTCACCTATTTCATGCTGATGGACGACGAATATCTCGAAGACGGCAATTATACGGAAATGTGGTAAAAGAAAAATGGTCATCTCAATGAGATGACCATTTTATTACAGCTGTTTCCTAGAATTCTTCGTCTGCCATGTCGGTTTCGACTTTCGGCTCGGAATCCAGGATATCATCGATATCTCCGGTCAGCTCGCTTGGTAAAGCAGCTTCCTTTTCTTCTTGCGCAGCAAGAAGCTTTTCTTCTCTGATCTCATCGAGCTCTGCCGCTCTCTGATCGATCAGCGATGTCGTTTCTCTTTCGAAATGAGAACCTGTACCTGCCGGAATCAGTTTACCGATAATGACGTTTTCCTTGATACCGAAGAGGTTATCCGTCTTGCCGTTGACGGCAGCATCTGTCAGGACTTTCGTCGTTTCCTGGAAGCTTGCAGCCGACAGGAAGGATTCAGTCTCGACGGATGATTTCGAGATACCCATCAGTAACGGAGCGAATTTCACCGGCTGCTTGTTTTCCTGCAGCAGCTGGTTGAGCACTTCGTTGATCTTCTTCTGGGAAACCGTCTGGCCGACAGAATAATCAGAATCACCGGATTCGGTAATGATGACCTTCTTCAGCATCTGCTTGATGATGACTTCGACGTGCTTGTCGGAAATATCGATACCTGTTACGGCATAGACTTTCTTGACTTCTTTCAGAATGTAATTCTGAACCGCATTCACGCCTGCGATCGCCAGCAGTTCCTTCGGATCGACGTTGCCTTCGGTAAGCTTGTCGCCCGCCTGCACTTCCGTACCGACTTTGATCCAGTCTCTCACCGTCTGGGAAAGGCCCAGCTTGTGAGTGATGGTTTCGGTATCGTTCGTGACATCGATCGTAACGGAATGGTCATCCGCCTCTTCGATTGCCGTAACGGTACCGCTGATCTTGGCCAGAACGGCAGGATGCTTCGGACAGCGCGCTTCGAACAGTTCTTCGACACGCGGAAGACCCTGTGTGATATCATCGTCGGCGTTTGCGACACCGCCCGAGTGGAAGGTACGCATGGTCAGCTGCGTGCCAGGTTCACCGATGGACTGCGCAGCCATGATACCGACCGCTTCGCCTGCTTCTACCAGCTTGCCGGTCGCCATATTGCGGCCATAGCATTTGCGGCAGATGCCATCCGTGCATTCGCACGTGAAGGAGTTACGGATATTCATGCCCTTGTAGCCCGCTGCGATGATCTTGTCCGCCGTCGCTTCGTCGATGAATTCATCCTGACCGACGATGACTTCTCCCGTCTTAGGATCGGTCAGTTCGTCTTTGGAATAACGTCCCACGATACGGTCGTAGAAACTTTCGATGCGGGAGTTATCCTTCTGGTCGATGATATCCTCGACATAGTAGCCCTTGCGGGTCTGGCAGTCTTCCTGCATGATCATGACATCCTGGGCGACATCAACCAGTCTTCTGGTCAGATAGCCTGATTCGGCTGTCTTCAGAGCGGTATCGGTCAGACCTTTACGGACGCCATGGGTCGAGATAAAGAATTCGGATACGTTCAGTCCTTCACGGAAGGAAGAATAGATCGGGACCTCGATGATCGAAGGCTGATATTCTTTCTTGGATTTGGACTGGGTCGGTCTGCCCATCAGACCGCGCATGCCAGAAAGCTGGGTAATGTTGGATTTGTTACCACGGGCTCCGGAAACGCTGGACATGTTGATCGGAGATTTACGCTGAAGGTTGTTCATGACGTCATCACCGATGGCGTTGGTCGTATCCGCCCACAGTTTGGAGAAATGTTTTTCCCATTCAGGGAGCGTCAACTGGCCACGTTTCAACAGGGTCTGCAGGACATCCGCTTTGGATTTCGCTTCATCGACATATTTCTGTTTGTTCGGCGCGACATTGATATCCGCCAGGGAGATCGTCATACCGGCAACGGTCGAGTATTCGAAACCTAAATCTTTGATCGAGTCCAGAATGTTGGAAGAACCTTCCGTCTTGTATCTTGCGAAGACTTCCGCAATGACCTTGGACAGACATTTCTTCGTGAATTCCGGAGCGATCGGCTGATTCTTGATGAACGATTTGATATCTGTTCCGTAATCAACGAAATACTTGTCAGGGGTCCTCTTCAGTGATTCGCCTTCGACTTCGTTGATATAAGGGAAATCGGCAGGGAACTGATCGTTGAAGATCAGCTTTCCAATCGTCGTGATCAGATATTTTTCGTTCTCTTCTTCGCTGAAGCATGTCTTGTGCAGCGATGCGGCAGGAATCGCAATACGGGTATGCAGATGGACCTGCTTATCGTTGTATGCCATGACGGCTTCATTGTAATCCTTGTAGACATGACCCTCGTTGTCACCGAAACGGCGCCACATAGCAGCTGTTTCCGTGTCTCCGAGCGCTTCGATCGTATCCGCTTTCTCATAGAATTCCTCGGCAGTCTCTTCCATGTTCAGATAGAAGTTGCCCAGGACCATGTCCTGCGAAGGCGTAACGATCGGTTTGCCATCTTTCGGACCAAGAATGTTGTTGGAGGCCATCATCAGGATCTCGGCTTCCGCACGTGCTTTTTCCGACAATGGAAGGTGTACGGCCATCTGGTCGCCATCGAAGTCGGCGTTGAACGCCGTACATACCAGCGGATGCAGACGGATCGCACGGCCTTCGACCAGTTTCGGCTTGAATGCCTGGATTCCCAGTCTGTGCAATGTAGGAGCACGGTTCAGGAAGACCGGATGGTTGTCCATGATCTCTTCCAGAACATCCCAGATCTGCGGATCGGAACGGTCGATCATCTTTTCTGCCAGCTTGGAGGATGGCACGATCTTCTGATTGACCAGTTCATTGATCACGAATGGTTTGTAGAGCTGGATCGCCATTTCTCTCGGAATACCGCACTGATACATCTTGAGATCCGGTCCGACCGCGATAACGGAACGGCCGGAGAAGTCGACACGTTTTCCTAAGAGGTTCTGTCTGAAACGTCCCTGCTTGCCCTTTAAGGAGTGAGACAGCGATTTCAACGGACGGTTGGCGGAACCCTTGACAGGGTAGCCTCTTCAGCCGTTGTCGATCAGCGCATCCACGGCTTCCTGCAACATACGCTTTTCGTTCTGGACGATGATACTAGGCGTACCGATTTCCAGAAGTTTCTTCAAACGGTTGTTACGGGTAATGACACGACGATACAGATCGTTCAGGTCGGAGGTCGCGAAACGTCCGCCATCCAGCTGCAGCATCGGTCTCAGATCAGGCGGAATGACCGGTAGAACGGTAAGGACCATCCACTGCGGCTTGTTGCCCGATTCCACGAACGCATTGATCGTTTCCAGACGCTTGATCAGCTTTTTACGCTTGTCATCGCCGGAAGCTTTTTCCAGCTCCTTGGTGATGAGTTCTTTTTCTTTGACGACATCGACCTGTTCCAGCAAAGTCCGGATCGCTTCTGCGCCGGTCTGTGCCTTGAACGCATCTTTGCCGTAAAGAGCTTCATAGTTTCTGACTTCGAGTTCAGACAGAGGCTGTTTATATTCAAGCTCGGTCTTGCCCGGATCGGTGACG
>CADBPB010000068.1 GCA_902796525.1 uncultured Erysipelotrichaceae bacterium
CAACGAGATCGGCATGACAGCCAATATCTTTAAGACCTTTACCGGCAGAGTCAGCCGTTTCCTGAACGGCAGGATCCGCAACTACCGCAGCGAGACAGCCCGCTCCTTGCTGAAAGTCTACGGCGATGCGTGTCCGGAAAACGAGCTTGCCTTGCTGAAAGCGGTAGCAAACTACCGCAGCGATCCCGGAGCGAAAAAGATGATGCTGAGGGACAGACGTTTCCGTTCCCATACGGTCAACGATCTATTCTACCTCATCCTGGTATTAGTAAATTATATTTAAAAGTGATAAAATTAAATAGTTATGGACAGACGCCGGAAAGAAAACCTGCTGATTATTGCTGCCGTGGCAGTCGTTGTCATCGGTTTTCTCTTTATGTTTTCCAAAAGGTGGCATTCCCGTCTGAATGGAAATGATTCTCTTGATGTCACCAGGCTTCATGATGCGACAGCCGTCAGTTCCCTGATCGGAAGAGGTACGGATGTCCGTCAGGATTTCGTCTGTCCCTATGATACGATCAAAGAACTCGTGATCATCTTCAGCAAGACGGATGACGCGAACGCAGAGAATGTCACGGTCTCATTGCTTGACGGCCAGCTGCCGGTTTTCTCTCAGACGATATCTGTGCAGGACATCCGCAGCCAGCATCGCACCCGGATCAGTGTCGGGGCAAGCGGTCTGAAAGGACATTCTCTTACCTTAAGTATCAGTTCTGACAGCGATACGGGACTTGCTTTGATGATCGATGAAAAGACTGAGGCATACTACCGGATCGACGGTCAGGCATTGAAAGGAACGATTTGTTTCGCTGTTTATGGAAATTGATATGCAGAAAAAACTGAGACGGCTGTTTCTGATCACCGAGCTGATCTTTATGGTCATGGTCGGGGCTTTTTATTTTCTTGCGGGAGAACAGCTGGTCTATAAGAGCACCAAATCGCCGATCGAAATGCAGGATGCCGATTCCGTCAGTTATGAACTGGTGAACGGAAGAGTCATCAGCCAGGATTTTGTCTGTGAAATGGATCGGATCGAGCAGATCACTCTGGTGTTTACCAAGTTCTACCGGGAGGTCAAAGGTACGGTCAGCATTGAGCTGCGGGAAGGAGAACGTCTGCTGTTTAAGCAGAGCCTCGATGTGAACGAAATTCCCGAGCAGCAGAGACTGTTCCTGCGCATCGTCACGCCGATCCGCAACCAGCGGGGCAGGACGCTCACATTACGGGTCTATGCCGATTCGTTCGAAGGTTCGGCTGCCGCCGTCATGATGAACCAGGCGGATCCTGATTCGCAGATCCTGGTCGGCAGCAAGGTCGTCAAGGGGACCTTGTGCTTCTCGGTCAACGGCTCGGACGAGATCTGGCTGGGCAGGTACTACTGGTATGTGGCAGCTGCGCTTGTGACAGCGATGGCGTTTTTCCTGTACGCTTCCTATAAGTCTTATGTGAACGGCCGCTACAATCATCTGGTCAGAGGCATTCTGGCAGTCTATAAATACAGTTTCCTGATCTCGCAGCTGGTATTGCGCGATTTCAAATCCAAATACAAGAGATCCATCCTTGGCGTTTTCTGGAGTTTCCTGAATCCTTTGATGACGATGACGGTACAGTTCCTGGTGTTCTCGACATTCTTTACGAACGATACACAGAACTATCCGGTCTATCTGCTGAGCGGCGTCGTCTGCTTCAGTTTCTTCAGCGAATGCACGACGATGTGCCTTTCTTCGATCAGCGCCAATGCCCGTCTGATCACCAAGGTCTACATTCCGAAATACATCTTCCCATTGTCGCGAAGCATCTCTTCTTCGATCAACCTGGCGATCTCGCTGGTGCCGCTGCTTCTGGCTTGCCTGGTCCTGGGCGTGCCGATCCGGCCGCAGGCTCTGCTGTTCTTCTATTTCCTGGCCTGCCTGATCGTGTTCGCTTTGGGCATCGGCATGTTCCTGTCGGCCCTGATGGTCTTCTTCAGGGATATCCAGTTCCTCTGGACCGTTCTGACCCAGATCTGGATGTATGCGACACCGATCTTCTATCCGGCGGAAATCATTCCCGAGAAATTCAAATTCATTGTCAGACTCAATCCGTTGTACCACTTTATCGGTAACGCGCGTACCTGTCTGATCAGTGGCATATCGCCCGAGCCTTCCGCCTATCTTTACTGTTTCCTGTTTGCCATGCTGTCGCTGGTCATCGGTTCTTATACCTTCAAGAAAACGCAGGATCGTTTCGCATTGTATCTGTAGAGGTGTCTATGGCTGAAAAAATGATCGAAGTAAAAAACGTATCGATGAAATTCCGAATGTCCGATGAGCCGATCAATTCGCTCAAGGAGATTTTTACGACGGCCTTGACAGGCAAGCTCAAATACAACGAATTCCTGGCTCTGGACGATGTTTCTTTCGATCTGGAAAAAGGAAAGACCCTGGGACTCATCGGCAAGAACGGCGCAGGCAAATCTACGACGCTGAAGCTTATTTCCGGCATCCTCAAGCCGACCAGCGGAAACATCATCGTGCGCGGCAATGTCGTACCGATGCTGGAACTGGGAGCGGGTTTTGATCTGGAGCTGACCGGCCGAGAGAACATCTATCTGAATGGGGCTATTTTGGGTTATTCCAAAGACTATCTGCAATCCAAATTCGATGAGATCGTCGACTTTGCGGAAATCGGGGAATTTATCGATATGCCGATCCGCAACTATTCCTCCGGTATGATGGCTAGACTGGCCTTTTCGATCGCTTCGGTGGTACAGCCGGAGATCCTGATCGTTGATGAGATCCTGGCTGTCGGCGATGTGGCTTTCCAGGAGAAGAGCTACAACCGCA
>CADBPB010000069.1 GCA_902796525.1 uncultured Erysipelotrichaceae bacterium
AACTGTTTAAAGATAAATCAAAAATTCATATATTAGAAGGTAAAAAGTACTATTTTTTTGCAGAAAACAAAAAGATAAACACTATGTTTATCTTTCCTCAGACAGAGCGGATCCTGTCGGTCATTTCATTTTGCTGGCTTGGCCATTGAGCCAGAGTGCCTGGCCTTTTTCATTGAAAGGTTCCCAGCGAGGCAATCCATCAGAGTTTGGGTCGCCTGTCAGGGCATAACTGGCCCAGTAACGGCTCATCTGTTCGCTCAGATCGTAATCTTCCTGTGCGTAAGGCCTCCAGCAGCCATCCAGTGTCTTGAACTGGTAGCGGTTGTCGGAAGAGTGTGGAACCCCCGCATCATCCCCCGGCTGCTGCTGATCGAACACATACATGTGGATATCGCGATGCATGGCGGCAATATAAGATTCACAGAAATCCCGGATCTGTCCGTACATGTTCATGCCCATGAACGCAGGCTTGTTGTTGGCTCCTTCATCCGCGGTACAGCCGATGATGATATCGACATTATCCGGCAGATGTCCTTTCCGGATGCAGTCGTCAAGATTCTCCGTAAGCACATAGCCATCGGTATAGATGTTGAAACCGTTCATGAAACCGAGCTTGTCGTTGGCGATTCGCAAAGCATCCGCATCCAGCCGGCGCATCTCTTCGATGTTTCGGCATCCCGTCATCTCCATGAATTCCCGGCCCATCTGCTCCATTTCTTTTCTGCTTTTCTCTGCCATGAAACGACCCAGACCGCCTCCCGACTGGATCGAAACATGCCGGATCATTCCCTTCGTCAGCGGCGAACACAGCAGAGACAGGGTCGATCTTCCTCCGGAAGACTGCCCAAAAACCGTAATATTCTCAGGATCTCCCCCGAACGCTCCGATATTCTCATAGACCCATTTCAAAGCCTGGATCTGATCCATCAGACCATAGTTTCCGCTGCAGCCGGTCGGACTCTCTTCTGCGAGTTCCGGATGGACAAAGAAGCCGAACACATTCAGACGGTACGTGACTGTCACGACGATGCATCCTTTCGAACAGAAACCATCCCCGCAGTATTCATAATCCGAACCGTACCACTGCTGGCAGCCTCCGCCATGGATATAGAACAGGACCGGAAGTCTATCATCTACGCTTTCTGCTGGCGTGTAGATATTCAGATAAAGACAATCCTCGGACATTTTCGGAGGATAAGGATAATTCGGCATCAGGACATAAGGATGTTCATCGGAGTCGGTCACATCATCGATCGCATCCGACCAGCGGTCATACTGTACGCAGGCAGGACCGAAGGTATCGCAGACTTTTATGCCATCGAACGGTTCCGGATCTTCCGGCGCTCTCCAGCGCCGTTTCCCTACCGGCGGTTTCGCATAGGGAACGCCTCTGAACAAAGCGTATCCCGCATTGGATCTGACTGCCTGATAGGTCCCGTATCTTGTTTGCGCTCTTTCCAGCATCTTTTCTCCTTTCCGCTTTTCAGGCGATATGAAGCAGTCTGACGGCCGCCATGCCGACGATGATCAGACAGTAGATCGCCATAAACAGCTTGGGGATCCGTTTCTCGCTGTCCGTAAAGGAAACGTACTTTTTATTGTTCAGCTTGTCGCTCATGATGCGCCATTCCGCATCATACAAAGCGATCGGCAGCTGTTCCTCCAGCAGATTGATGACTTTCAGTTTCGCCGAATTCAGCGTCCCGTAAGCCTCCAGGATATTGATCCAGGAGATATCCAGAATGATGCCTGCCGCGCACATGAAAACGACGACGAATATCGTGACGGAGCTGTCAAAAACCCCCAGAACGACTCCGAGCAAAGCGGTTAGCGCGCTGTTGACCGTGATGTAGAACGAATTGACGCCCTGTCTGCGGGTCACCAGGTCTTCCGAAGTCTTCTGGAACAGCTTGTACTGATCGACGATCTCGTTCTTGCGTTTGATCTTGTCCTCTTCGTTCAGTTCTTCAAAGGCAGGAGAAAAGATATCGTAATAGCCTCTGGCATAATCATCGATCCTGGTCTTGATCTGTTCCGGAGTCATCTGGACACCCACCGGACGTTTCTGTCTGGTGAAACGGTCGACAGTCATCAGATAGTCTGGCAGTTCATACTGATCGGGATTATAGATCATGATCAGCTTATTGTTCTTGACAGCCTGACCCACTTCCCAGCCCATGGTATCTTTCTTGGAAGGGTCGGAAGCGTCTTTCCCTACCACAACGATGATCGCATGCGCCATTTTGATTTTCTGCCCGGCATCTTTTTTCCAGCTTCCTCCTTTTCCTGACTCCAAAGTCAGAAGGTTGCAGCTGGAATCCTGTCTGTTTTCTCCGACAAGATAAGGTTCGATTTCCTGTTTGACGCGGTCATAATCCCGGCCGGAATGAATGATAAAGACATTGATCATCGAAAGATACCTCCTTCTTCATGATATAACAGAACCCGGCGCAAAGAAAAAGAGACCTTCGTCTCTTTCTGTTTTATGTTTGAAATGATCCTCAGTTGATCCGTTCGCCGTTCTGATTGAACAGATGGAAATACTTCGGATCGAAAGCGATCCGGATCGGCTGTCCCCGCATATACTTCATCTCGTTGCTGCCGTTCATCTTTTCAACCAGAATGATTTCCTTTTCTTCTGCCTTCGCATGAACGATCAGATCCGCTTCAATCATTTCCGTATATTCGACGATCGCATCGACACCCAGATCGGAAACCGCAAGATTGGTCCCGCGGATGCCCGCATCGAGCGTTTTCGCTTTTCCCAGCCGTTTCTGCTGCTTCTCCGTGAGTTCATACGTCTGTCCGAACAACTTGTATCTTCCGTCTTTGCCGACCGGGATATCCTCGAACAGATTGAATGTCGAAGAACCGATGAACTGCGCGCAGAAACGGTTGGCAGGATAGTTGTAGACATCGGAAACGGAAGCGTCCATCTGTTTGATGCCGTCCTTAAGGATGACGATCCTTTCCGCCAGATACAAGGCATCGTACTGATCGTGAGTCACATAGATGAACGTCGTCTTACAGGTCTCATGGATCTGTTTCAGTTCGTTTCTCAGCTCCTTGCGCATCAGCACATCGAGATTCGAGAACGGTTCATCGAACAGGATGACGGAAGGCTTTCTGATCAGCGCTCTGGCGATCGCCACCCGCTGTCTCTCGCCTCCCGAGAGTTCCTGAGGAAGACGGTTCAGTTTCTCGTCCAGTCTCAGCAATTTCGCGATCTTCTTTACTTCGGCTTCGATCTCTTCCCTCGGGATATGTTTCACTTCCAAAGGAAAGGCGATATTCTGATAGACCGTCTGGTTGGGATACAGGGAATAGTTCTGAAAGACCATGGCGACATCTCTTTCCTGTGCCGGGACGTCGTTGCATAAGACGTCATCGAAACAGACTTCGCCTAAAACGGGACGCTCCAGTCCGGCAACGATTCTCAGCAAGGTGCTCTTCCCTGAACCGGAGGGGCCAAGGACGACTGTAAAAGATCCGTCCTCAATGACACCATCGAAATGCTGGAGGGCGATGACGCCTTCATTGGACGTATATGGCATCTCCTGCTGCTGTTTCAGGATGAGCTGCTTCTGTTTCCTGCCGAAAAGTCCGCTCACTTTCTGGAAAGGATAGATCATCGTGACATCTTTCAAAGTGATTTTCGGCATGTTTATTTCCTTTCCTTGCTGAAACGTTCTTCCATATCGGCCATCGAAGCATCTGCTTCGGTCTCCTGCGCTTCATCATTTTCTTCAGATTCTTCTTCTGTTTCTTCCAGACCGTTTTCCTCCGTAAAGACCGTAAAGTCTTTCTCCAGAGATCCCCGGATCAGATCGGTATATAAGGCCGGTACGATCATCAGAGCCAGCGGAAAAGCATAGACGCTGAGGATCATCACAAGGAAGAGCACACAGAACAGGACGCTGCGCAATGGCTTGCGGATCGCGAAATAGACCGCCATCCGCAGGATGGAAGAGACAGGAGCTTCGAATCGCGACAATACCGGGGCGATATGCACCAGCGTCGTAAGGAATACGAAAGCGATCGCGATTCCCAGCACGAAATAAGCCATGCCCCAGAGGCTGACTTTATGAAACTGGAATCCGGTCCAAAGCCCTTCGGCAATAAACAGCACCGCAACGATGATGATCAGGCTCAGAAGGATGCCTTGACGAAGATTGTCTTTGAAAGAAGCAAAGAAATCTTTGAAGACGCCATTGCCTTTACCCGGACCGAAAATGATCTTGTTGGTGGTATGAAACATTGCGGCAGAAGACGGGATCACCGTCAGCACAGGCAAGGAAAAGACCAGCCATAAGAAACTGACGATGACCATGTTTGCCAGTGTTTCCAGCATTTTGATAAAAGGATTGTTATAGTTCATATTACAGTGAAGTTTCTTTGATCTGCGTACAGCTGCCTGCCTTCAGTTCTTCTCTGGTCATAAAGGAAGTCATCAGATACAGATCGGTCGAAGACGGATTATAGATCATCGATCCATCTACGCTATATTCTAACATCTCATAGGCTTTCAGATAAGACAGGATCTCGCCGTTTGTGGCATACCAGACATCGTCATGTCCGCCCACATAGGAGAGCAGTTCTTCGATCCGCTCCCAGTTGTTGTCGCCATCGAACTCATAGCCGTGTCCCCACACATAGAACAGTTTCGGCTTGAATCCTTTGCCATGCAGGAACTGTTCCGCCAGTTCCATCAGCTGTTCATCGTTATGGTGACAGGTCGGGTCAAGAACGAAAGGATCTTTAGGCAATTCGAAAGAGTGCGTCGAACGGATCGTTCTGGCTCCCTTGTAGCCTGCGCTCTTCAGCAGGCGGATCACCATGTCGCTGTAGAAGCCGAAAGGATATGCGAA
>CADBPB010000070.1 GCA_902796525.1 uncultured Erysipelotrichaceae bacterium
CGCTCAACCACGCAAAGGCCGCGGGCGTTCCGATAGTCGTCGCGGTCAACAAGATAGACAAGCCGGAGGCAAAGCCTGAGCGCGTACGCCAGCAGCTCTCGGACTACGGACTCGTGCCGGAGGAATGGGGAGGAGATACGATTTTCGTGGAATGTTCCGCAAAGACCGGCGAAGGCGTCAAAGACGTTCTGGAAACCATCCTGGTCGTCGCGGAAGTCCGGGATCTCAAGGCCAATCCGAAAAAGCGCGCTACCGGTACAGTCATCGAAGCGAAGCTTGATAAAGGCAGAGGCCCGGTCGCTACGTTGCTGGTGCAGAACGGTACCTTACGCCAGTCGGATTCCGTGGTCGTCGGTACGGCTTATGGCAAAGTCCGGCGCATGACCAACGATCTCTCGCAGGAGATCAAGGAAGCGCTGCCTGGCACGCCGGTCGAGATCATCGGTCTGAATGATGTGCCGATCGCCGGAGACAACTTCAAGGTATTCGATGACGATAAGGATGCAAGAAGCGTCGCCCAGGCTCGTATGAGAGAACGTATCGAAAAGGAAAGAAAGAGCTCCAGCGCGATGTCTCTGGATGATCTGAAATCACAGATCGATGCCGGCGACATCCAGGAGATCGCCGTTATCGTCAAATCGGATGTCACAGGTACGGCAGAGGCTGTCGCATCTTCATTAAGCAAGATCGATGTGGATGGCGTCAAGGTCAATGTCATTCGTAAAGCTGCCGGCACGATCAACGAATCGGATGTCATTCTCGCGTCCGTTTCGAATGCGGTCATCTACGGCTTCAACGTCCGTCCGGATGCGAACGTGCGTAAGAAAGCCCAGGATGTCGGCGTCGAGATCCGTCTGCATAACATCATTTATAAAGCGGTCGAAGAAATGGAAGCCGCCATGAAAGGCATGCTGGCACCGGTCTATGAAGAAGTCGTCATCGGTCAGGCCGAAGTACGTAAGACGTATAAAGTATCGAAAATCGGCACGATTGCCGGCTGCATGGTCACGGAAGGCAAGATCACCAGAGAATGCGGCATCCGTCTGATCAGGGATGGCATCGTCATCTATACAGGCAGCCTCGGTTCTTTGCGCCGTTTCGAGAACGATGTCAAAGAAGTCGCAGAGGGATACGAGTGCGGCATGACGATCGAGAATTTCAATGATATCAAAGAAATGGATATCATCGAGGGATATGTCGATCAAGAGGTCAAGCGGGACTGATGGCAAGAACGGATAAACTGGATTCGCTGCTGCTGAGAGAGATCTCGATGATCATCTCCCAGGATATCAACGATCCGAAGCTGGGATTTCCGACGGTTACCGAAGTCGATGTTTCTCCCGATCTGAACAACGCCAAGGTCTATGTTTCCTTTCTGGGCAAGAACTATAAGAAACGGGACGGCATCGATACGTTGCGCCGAGCCAAGGGACATATCAAATCCGAACTGGCAAAGCGTCTAAAGCTGCGTAAGATTCCTGATCTGACTTTCGTTGTCGACGATACGTTGGATAAAGCGGACAGGATCGAAGAATTATTAAAGAAATAATGGCGCCTTGCGCCATTTTCTTAAAAGGAGACTTATGAACAAGAAAGAAGCACTGAAGATCTACCATGATCATATCGAAAGGATCAAAGCCTATCATCTCGTACTGGCGACTGCCGATTTCGACAGCAGCACCATCGCTCCCAAGAAGGGAAGCGCCTACCGCAACAGGATGCTGAGTATCGTTCAGGGAGAAGCGTTCCCGATACAGACGGACCCGGTACTGGTCGAAGCAATTGATTACCTGAATTCTATCGAACTGGATGAAAAAACGAAAAGGGAGATCTCTCTTGCAAAAAAGGATATCGAGGAAATGCTTTGTTTTACCAAAGAAGAAGTCATGGAATTTGCTCTGGTACAGATGAACGCGCATGACGCCTGGCTGGAAGCGAAACAGAAAAACGACTACAGCATATTCGAACCTCATCTGCTTCGCCTGATCGAACTGACAAAGCAAAGAACATTAAAGAAAAAACCGGATGCGAAAGTGTACGATACCTTGCTGGATGACTATCAGGAAGGCATGAATATGAAGAAGTATGACGCTTTCTTCAAGATGATCAGGAAGGAACTTGTTCCATTGATCAGGAAAGTCGGCAAGAAGCAGGATCTCATCGATGATTCCTTCATATTCAGACATTATCCGATCGAGAAACAGGAACGTTTCAGCAAGGATCTGCAGAAGTATCTCGGTTTCGATGGATCATGGGGCTACATGGGGGTATCAGAGCATCCGTTTACCAATGCATTCTCGCGTAACGATGTGCGTATCACGACCAATTACGATGAATACAACGTGATCGGTTCGATCTATTCGATCATTCACGAAACAGGACACGCCTTCTATGAACATCAGCTGGATCCCGCCTATGACAGCTATATGAAACTGTCGGACATGTCCAGCGGCATGCATGAATCGCAGAGCCGTTTTCTGGAGAACTATCTGGGCAGAAGGAAAGCGTTCTTTACGACGCTTTATCCGAAGCTGCAGAAACTCTTCCCGGAGAATCTGGGCGATGTAACGCTGGATGCTTTCAGCAAGGCAGTCAATGTCTCCAGATGTTCGCTGATCCGGACGGATGCGGATGAACTGACTTATCCGGTCCATATCCTCATCAGATACGAGATCGAAAAGATGATCTTCAACGACGAGATCGACCTCCATGATCTTCCAGAGATCTGGAACCAGAAATATAAAGAATATCTCGGCGTGGATGTACCGGATGAAGCTTCAGGCATCTTGCAGGATATCCACTGGTCGCTGGCATATTTCGGTTATTTTCCGACCTACGCTTTAGGAAGCGCGATAGGGGCGCAGATCTTCCATCAGATGAATAAGGAAATGGATGTGGACGGATGTTTAGCCAGAGGCGATTTCAAAGCTCTTACGGGCTATCTGAAGCAGCATATCCAGAAGTACGGAAATCTGTACGATTACGATACGATCCTCCGTAATGCAACCGGAGAGCCTTTCGATCCGCGTTACTATACGGACTATCTGAAAGACAAGTACCGGAAACTCTACGAACTGTAAGAATCAAAATCAAAGCAAAAGAAAAGGCTATATTTCAGATATAGCCTTTTTTGAAACTACTTATTTCGCAGCCTTCTTGGTTTTCTTGGCTGCTTTTTTCACTGTCTTTTTGACAGCCGGTTTGACGCCGTGCTTGATTGCAGCCTGGGCAGCAGCAAGTCTGGCGATCGGAACTCTATATGGTGAGCAAGAAACATAGGTCAGACCTACTTTATCGCAGAATTCGATAGAAGCAGGATCGCCGCCATGTTCGCCGCAGATACCCAGCTTGATATTCGGACGGGTCTCCCTGCCGAGTTTGACGGCAGTTTCGATCAGGATGCCGACGCCATGCTGGTCGAGCCTTGCGAATGGATCCTGTTCGAAGATCTTGGCATCATAGTAGGAGCCTAAGAACTTGCCGGCATCGTCTCTGGAGAAACCGAAAGTCATCTGCGTGAGGTCGTTGGTACCGAAGGAGAAGAATTCGGCTTCGGTCGCGATCTCGTCTGCCAGCAAAGCGGCACGCGGAATTTCGATCATCGTACCGACATGGTAGTCAAGCTTCGCTTTCGCTTTCTTGATTTCTTCATCGGCTGTTCTGACGACGATATCCTTGACATATTTCAGTTCGGCAACATCGCCTACCAGCGGGATCATGATTTCCGGAACGACATGCCATTTCGGGTGTTTCTTGTTGACCTTGATGGCGGCACGGATGACAGCCTTGGTCTGCATTTCAGCGATTTCCGGATAAGTGACAGCCAGACGGCAGCCTCTGTGACCCATCATCGGGTTGACTTCATGCAGGGAATCGCAGACGGCCTGGAGTTCTTTCAGGGTCATGCCCATTTCTTTTGCCAGCGCTTTCTGCTCTTTTTCGCCCTGCGGAACGAATTCATGTAGAGGCGGATCCAGGTAACGGATGGTTACAGGGTTGCCCTGCATCGCTTCGTAGATGCCCTCGAAGTCTTTCTGCTGCAGCGGCAGGACTTTTTCCAAAGCAGCTTTGCGCTGTTCTGGAGTGGTAGAAACGATCATTTCACGGATGGCCTTGATCTTGTCTTCCTGGAAGAACATGTGTTCCGTTCTGACAAGGCCGATACCTTCGGCACCGAATTCCAGAGCCTGTGCGGCATCTTTCGGAGTATCCGCATTCGTTCTGATCTGCAGTCTTCTTCTTTCATCTGCCCATTTCATGAACTTCTTGAAATCGCCTGAGATAGAAGCAGGAACCGTCTTGATGGCTTCGCCATAGATGTTTCCGGTAGAACCATCGAGAGACAGCCAATCGAATTCCTTATAGACTTTTCCGTTCAAAGTGAACTGTTTCTTTGCATAGTCGATCTTGATATCGCCGCAACCGGAGACACAGCATTCGCCCATGCCACGCGCAACGACGGCAGCGTGAGAAGTCATACCGCCGCGAACGGTGAGGACACCCTCGGCAGCAGCCATGCCTTCGATATCTTCCGGAGACGTTTCCAGTCTGACCAGAACGACCTTCTTGCCGTTCTTATGTTCTTTGACGGCATCTTCTGCGTTGAAGACGATCTGACCGCAGGCGGCACCCGGAGAAGCCGGTAACGCCGTAGCGATCGGTTTTGCCTTCTTTAACGCTTCCGCATCGAACTGCGGATGCAGCAGAGCATCAAGCTGCTTCGGTTCGACCATCATCAGAGCCTGATCGATGGTGACGAGACCTTCCTTGACCATGTCGCAGGCAACCTTCAGAGCGGCAGTCGCCGTTCTCTTGCCGTTTCTGGTCTGCAGCATGAACAGTTTTTCTTCCTGGATCGTGAATTCCATATCCTGCATGTCATGGTAGTGATGTTCCAATGTATTGCAGATATTGACGAATTCGTTGTATGCGCCAGGCATGACCTTCTTTAACTGGTCGATCGTCTGCGGGGTTCTGACGCCGGCAACGACGTCTTCGCCCTGGGCGTTCATCAGGAATTCACCGAACAGTTTCTTCTCGCCGGTAGCCGGGTTTCTCGTGAATGCGACGCCTGTGCCGCAGTCGTTGCCCATGTTACCGAAGACCATCATCTGTACGTTGACAGCAGTGCCCCAGGAAGAAGGAATATCGTTTTCCTTGCGATAGAAGATCGCTCTAGGATTGTTCCAGGAACGGAACACGGCCTCGATGGCTCGCTCCAGCTGAATGCCGGTATCCTGCGGGAAGTCTTCTTTCAGTTCTTTTTTGTAGAAAGCCTTGAACTTCTTGACAAGTTCTTTCATATCGTCGGCATCGAGTTCGGTATCGAGCTTGACGCCTCTTTTTTCTTTCAGTTCATCGATGATCTCTTCGAATCTTTTCTTGGACAGTTCCATGACGACATCCGAGAACATCTGGATGAAACGACGGTAAGAGTCATAGGCGAATCTTTCGTTATTGGTTTTTTCAGCGATCGTCTTAGCGACTTCATCGTTGATACCGAGGTTGAGGATCGTATCCATCATGCCCGGCATACTGGCTCTGGCACCGGATCTGACAGAAACCAGCAGCGGATTCTTGGAATCGCCCAGTTTCTTGCCTGCCTGTTTTTCCAGTTTGGTCAAAGCAGTTTTGATCTGTGCCATGATGTCCTTGTTTATTTTTTTACCATCGTCATAGTAAGCGTTGCACGCTTCGGTCGTGATGGTAAAGCCATAAGGCACCGGTAAGCCAAGGCTGGCCATTTCCGCCAGGTTGGCACCTTTACCGCCAAGGAGTTCACGCATGTTTGCATTACCTTCGGCAAACATATAAACGTATTTCTTGCTCATTCTATTCTCCTTTATCAGTCTTTTAGACTACAATATTTTACCATAAAATATTTATATTTTTACTATGATCTATGATTTGAATATGAAAAAGAAAATGTGTATCTCTTGATTGAAAGCATTTTATAATAGTGTTGTGAGAAAAAAAGAGTATGATCCGAAGATAAGGAAACTCAAAGGAGGCCTCAACGAGAAGGATAGTCGGATGATTGAGGCTTTTTTCGCTTCGCTGGAAGAGAGGATCGATCTGAATATCCTCAAGAGAAATTTGCTTTTCGATCATTTCTGCAACGCTTTTGATTATTATCTGGATCACGGCTATTCCGTAAAGAAAATCGTTTCTTTGATGGATCCTGAACATCTGGGTTCTTTCTACAAAGACAATAAACGTTCTTATTTTTCTTTGGATAATGCGGCGATCGTTTATCCTTTGGGTATGAAATACGGACAGATGCCGCTGTTCCGCCTTTCTGTCGATCTGAAAGAAGACATCGTTCCCAGCATCCTGCAGATCGCTCTGGACTTTACGATCAAACGTTTTCCGACGTTTTCCGCCGTCATCAAGAGCGGCCTATTCTGGCATTATCTGGAAACCACGAACAATATCCTTCTGGTCGAAGAAGAAAAAGATATCCCGTGCAAGCCGATTTCCATCGTTTTGCGCAGCTTCCGGTCCTTCCGTGTCTTTTATTACAAGAAACGCATCAGCATCGAGTATTTTCATGTGCTGACCGATGGCACGGGCGGCACGATTTTCCTGAATACGCTGCTTGGCGAATATCTGCGTCTGCTGGATCATCCCCACGGCTATGCGGAAAACGTTTTGAACGTCGATGAAGCGGTAAAACCGGAAGAACTGGTCAATGAATTTCCCAAGACTACCGCGACGAAGGACTATGGCACTTTCCTGGATAAAACGTCCCTGCAGCTGGATGGCAAGCTGGATAAGATCGAAATGAAACGGATCATCCATTACGATATGCCGATCGCCGAAATCAAAGAGGCTGCGAGAAAATACGGCGGAAGCATCACGGCTTACGTTCTGTCCGTGCTGCTGCAAGCCAGCCGCAAATGCATCAGTGCAAAGAAAGGACTGGTCAACATACAGGTACCGGTCAATATGCGCAAATTCAACGGTTCGAAAACCTTGCGGAACTATTCAATGTATTTCTCAGCTAGCAAAGAGATCAGTGAGATCGGAGAACTTGAAGATCTGGTCCCCGAGATCCAAGCCCAGATCAAAGAAAAGGGGAGTCAGGCGATCATGGATCAGATGATGGCGACGACCGAGAAAGTCATTCAGGCGCTTCAGCATGTTCCGATCTTTCTGAAGATCCCGGTCATGCAGATCGTTTACGGCTGGCTTGGCAACAATATCATCGCTTCCTGTCTGTCCAATCTGGGCGTGATCGAAGTCCCCGATGAGATGGAACCGTACGTCGATCATTACGATTTCCTGCTCGTTCCTGCCAGACCGAACCGGGCGACAAGCACCTTGATCAGTTTCCGGGACCGTCTCCGTCTGACCATCACCAAGGCGACGGCTGATCCTTCCTATGAAGAAGAAGTCTATCGCATCCTGCAGGAAGACGGCATGCATATCCGTCTGGAAGGGAGTGAAGAATATGAACCCTAAGATCGTCTATCCGATCCCGATCAGGCAGAATACCGTCTACCGCACATTGCGGGCTTACGCCAGGATCTTTTTCCTGGTCATCGCTTTCGTTTGCGTTCTGGTGAATCTTCTGACCAGGACCAAACTCTGGAGCATTATCGTGATCTGGGTCTTGCTGGGAATCTGGCGGCTGATATTTTCTTTGAAACTTGTTGAATTCTCGATCTTTTCCCACGGTGTCCGTGCTGGCTTCTATATCGTCGTACTGCTTGGACTGATCGACTATTTTCTGGCTCCCGGCTGGGCTGAGACCGTCATCCCCATCTGCATGTTTGCGATGATGCTGGTGATGAGCATCCTGTATTTTGCCCTATATGACAGAAAAGACCGGCATCTGGCTTCGATCCTGCTGCTGGGTCTGTATGTGCTGGTGGCCGTTCCGTATTCGCTTCACAGCTGGCCGATCACCAACTGGATCGCTTTCAGTTTCCTGATCGCCGCCATCCTGATTTTCATCGTTCTTATCATCAGCAACTGGCGCGATGTTCTCTATGAGATCAGAAACCGGCTGAACATGCATGAGCGCTGAACTTCGATGATACTCAATACCGGAAGCAGAACAGATATCCCTGCCTTTTACAGCGACTGGTTCATGAAACGGATCAGAGAAGGTTTCGTCATGGTGCGCAATCCCTACTATCCAAAGCTGGTCACCCGTTATGCGATCGAACCGGCGACGACCGACGTCATCGTCTTCTGCACCAAGAATCCGGAACCGATGCTGAAGCATCTGGAAGAACTGAAAACATTCCGGATGTACTGGAATGTGACGATCACCCCTTATGGCAAAGAGATCGAAGAAAACGTTCCTGCCAAAAGGGAGGTGATGGATTCGTTGATTCGCCTGTCCGATGCCATAGGGAAGGAAAAGATCGCCTGGCGTTACGATCCGATCTTTCTATCTGCCCGCTATACCAGAGAATACCATCTGATGATCTTCGAGAAAATGTGCGCATATCTGAACGGCTGCTGCGAGACCGTGATCATCAGTTTCATCGATCTCTATGAAAAGACGAAACGCAATTTTCCCGAAGCGCAGGAAGTATCAAAGGAAGACCAGTGCTTCCTGACGGAGTGGTTCGTAAAGATCGCGAGCCGTTACGGAATGAGTATCAAGACCTGCCATGAAAATGAATCGCTGGCACGATACGGCGCGGATGTCTCGGGCTGTCTGAGCGCTCAGACGCTGGAAAAAGCGATTGGCGAGACGCTTCAACCTGGAACCATAAATTATGCCAGACAGGGCTGCAAATGCCTGCTTGGCAATGATATCGGCGCATATAACACCTGCTTGCATTTTTGCCGCTACTGTTATGCGAATTATGATAAACAGCTCGTGCTGCAGAATGCGAAGCAACACGACCCCGACAGCCCTTTGCTGATAGGGAATATCGAAGAAGGGGACGAGATCAGGGAATATCAGGCCCGCTCCTATATCGACAGACAGCTGAAACTCTTCTAAACAAACAAAAAAGCTCATTACTGAGCTTTTTGTTTCCGATGGTGGTTCCGGCCAGAATTGAACTGGCGACACACGGATTTTCAGTCCGTTGCTCTACCTACTGAGCTACAGAACCATTGGTTGCGAGGGAAGGATTTGAACCTACGACCTCCGGGTTATGAGCCCGACGAGCTACCAGACTGCTCTACCTCGCGATATGGCGCAGAAGCTGGGATTCGAACCCAGGCGCCGCTTTCACGACCTACCGGTTTTCAAGACCGGACCCTTCAGCCACTTGGGTACTCCTGCGTATGTTATGGTGGACCCTGAAGGACTCGAACCTTCGACCACCCGGTTATGAGCCCGACGAGCTACCAGACTGCTCTACCTCGCGATATTTTGATGGCGCAGGAGCTGGGATTCGAACCCAGGCGCCACTTGCATGACCTACCGGTTTTCAAGACCGGAC
>CADBPB010000071.1 GCA_902796525.1 uncultured Erysipelotrichaceae bacterium
AACTACTACAACATCAAGGATGATGCTTCTGCTCTTCCGATGGCTTCCAGCAAGTTCCAGAACTTCACGCAGGCTGATTACGATGCAATCGTCGAACTGTTAAAGACCGATGAAGCATTCCGTACTTCTCTGCCTACAGGCTATGGCAACGGCGAAGCAAACGACTATGTAAATGCGGCTGATTTCGCTAAGACATTGGAACTGGTTGTTGTTGACGTTGTTAAAGAGTAATTGAAAACTCACTGTTTTAAGGGCTAGTTTTAAACTAGCCCTTTCTTTTTCTTTTAATCCTGATGAACGATAGCGATTTATAACGAATGAGATAGAAAGGGGATATATGGAAAACTATGCAATTGAAATGTTGAACATTACCAAGCGTTTCCCGGGAATCGTGGCCAATGACAACATTACATTACAGGTGAAATATGGTGAGATCCATGCCTTGCTTGGCGAAAACGGTGCCGGCAAATCCACTTTGATGAGTGTTCTTTTCGGTCTGTATCAGCCGGAAGAAGGAAAGATCCTTCTGGATGGTCAGGAAGTCAAGATCACCAACCCAAAGAAAGCGAATGAGCTTGGCATCGGCATGGTCCACCAGCACTTCATGCAGATCAAGAACTTTACGGTTCTGGAAAACATCATCCTGGGTGTCGAGACGACCAAGAACGGCGTCCTGCAGATGGATGAAGCAAGGAAGAAGGTCGTCGAGCTTTCGGAAAAATACGGCTTGAAGATCGAACCGGATGCGATGGTCAGAGATATCACCGTCGGTCAGCAGCAGCGTGTCGAGATCCTGAAGATGCTGTACCGCGACTGTAAGATCCTGATTTTCGATGAACCGACAGCGGTCCTGACCCCTCAGGAGATCGATGAACTGATGCAGATCATGCGCAATCTGAAGGCGGAAGGTAAAGCCATCGTCTTCATCACGCATAAGCTCGATGAGATCAAGGCGGTTTCCGATAGATGTACCGTCCTGCGTTTGGGCAAGTGCATCGGCACGGTCGATACGGAAAGCGCGACAACGCACCAGATGGCAGAAATGATGGTCGGACGTGAAGTCAATTTCCATGTCGACAAAGCGCCGCAGAAACTCGGCGAAGTCATCCTGTCATTAAAAGACATATGCCTGAAGAGCGATATTTCCAATAAACTGATCCTGAATAATGTTTCCTTCGATGTTCATGGGGGCGAGATCTTGTGTATTGCCGGCGTCGAAGGCAACGGACAGTCAGAGGTTGTCAAAGTCATTTCCGGTCTGATGGAACAGGATTCCGGGCAGATCCTGCTGAAAGGGAAGGATATCTCCAAGGAATCAAGAAGACAGAGGATCGTTGAAGGCATCTCGTACGTACCGGAAGACCGGCATAAGCATGGTGTCATTCTGGATAACACGTTGGAAGAGAACCTTGTCTTAAAGAAATATTTCCTGCCTGAATACCAGAAAAACGGCGTCATCAATTTTAAAGCCAGAAAAGAACTGGCTGACAAACTGATCGATGAGTTCGATATCCGCAGTTCCGAAGGCAGACAGACAGTGACGAGATCCATGTCCGGCGGCAACCAGCAGAAAGCGATCGTAGCAAGAGAGATTGATGCCGATCACGACGTGCTGGTAGCGATCCAGCCGACCAGAGGCTTGGACGTCGGTGCCATCGAAGGTATCCATGCGAACCTGGTATCGCAAAGAGATGAGGGTAAAGCCGTCCTGCTGGTATCGTTCGATCTGGAAGAAGTCATGGGCGTTTCCGACAGAATCATCGTCTTCTATGAAGGCGAAGTCGTGGCGAATGTCAAGCCGGAAGATATTACTGTCAATGAACTGGGTCTGTATATGGCCGGCAGCAAGAGACAGTAGGAGAGGAGAGAACGTATGTTAAAGAAAATATTGCTTTCCAAGAGAGATTATTCTGGAGTCCTTTCTTCATTGCTGGCTATTTTTATCGGACTGCTTGTCGGTTTCCTGGCGATGGTCATCGTGAAACCGAGCGCGGCCATTGCCGGTTTGAAAACATTGATTACCGGCGGATTCTTTAATGGTCTTATGACGTTTGGTTCGGTATTCTTCTATGCAACGCCGATCATTCTGTGCGGCATGGGCGATGCGTTCGCTTTCAAGGCCAGCATCTTCAACATCGGCGGTCCCGGACAGATGCATATGGGAGCCTTGGCTGCGGTATGGGTCACGATCAATATCGGATTGGGACCCGTCATTTCTCCGTTTTTCGGACTGCTGGCAGGTGCGATCGTAGGTGCGCTGTGGGCACTGATTCCTGCTTTGCTGAATGCTTACCGAAGAGTTAACATCATCATCACCACGATCATGATGAACTATATCGGCATGTTTCTGGCGGTAGACCTGTTGAAAAAATCAAATATATTTGATAACACGAAGAACCAGTCGCTGGCTGTGCCTCGTCCGTTAAGAACGCCTCGTGCCGGTCTGGATATGCTTTTCAAAGGCAGCGCGATCGACTGTGGCATCATCGTTGCGGTCATCATCGCGATCATATTGTGGTTCGTTCTGGAAAAGACGACATTCGGTTACGAGATCAAAGCCGTCGGTAAGAACCGCGATGCAGCCGATTATGCCGGCATCAATGCGAAGAGGACCATCGTTCTCTCCGTCCTGATTTCCGGTGCTTTGATCGGTCTGGGCGGCGGTTTCATGTATCTGGGCTGGGCTGGCAAATATCTGATCGGTTCCAACACTCAGCTGTCGGAAGGCTTCACAGGAATCGCTGTTACGATGCTGGCCAACAATAATCCGATCGCATGTCTGTTCTCAGGTTTCTTCCTGGCTTATCTGACGCAGTCGGGTTCATATATGCAGGCGGTAGGATTCTCTCCGGAAATCGTTAAAGTCATTTCTTCCGTTGTCGTCTACTGTTCCGCATTGTCGATGCTGGTACATGAATACTTAAGAAAGAAGAAGCTCGATTACATCGGGCGCGAACAGAAAGGAGATCTCAGATAATGAATGCTTGGATACATTTGATTGGCGGCGGTATTCTGCTGGTCTTCATGCCTCTGTTGATCGGCGGCATTGCCGACCTGTTCGCAGAGCGTTCCGGTGTCTTGTGCATGTGCGTGGAAGGTATCATGATCTCCGGCGCATTCTTTGGCGTATTGATGATAAGACTGTTTTCGGAAACGATGGCGGTCTGGCCGCTGCTGTTCCTGTCGATCGTCGTATCGATGATCGCGGGCTTGGTTACCGGTCTCTTGCATGGCTTTGCGGCGATCCATCTGAAAGCGGAACAGAATATTTCTTCAACTGCGATCAATACGTTCGTTCCTGCTTTGACGATGCTGATTTCCAAATCTGTCTTCGGCACAGATAACTTTACATATTCCGCCAGCAAGTTCCTGATTTCGAAAGTTCCGATCCTTGGCGATATTCCGATTATCGGACCGATCTTCTTCCAGGGAACGTATGCGACGACCTATATCGGCATCACCTTCGTTCTGATCCTGTGGTTCATCTTATACAAGACCAAATTCGGTCTGCAGCTGAGATCGACCGGCGAAAACCCCCAGGCTTCCGACTCTGTCGGTATCTCTGTCTATGCGATGAGATATGCTGCGATGATGATTGCCGGTGCGATGGGCGGTCTGGCGGGTTTCACGTACATCCTGAATACAACTTACGTGTTCATGGGTTCCGTCTATGGCTACGGTTTCCTGGCGCTGTCGATCGTTTCGCTGGGCCAGTGGAAACCAAGCGGAATCATGTTGGGAGCACTGCTGTTTGGCGCGATCTCGGTCATTTCTTCGACCTATTCCGTCCTGCCGATCCTGCAGAATCTGCCGATTCCGCCGGTCTTCTATTCGATCTTGCCTTATGCGATCACCCTGATCGTCGTTGCGCTGACGCCTGACAAGCACAATGCTCCGGCCGTCTGTGGCGAGCCATACGACAAGTCTAAGAGATAATCATGGCATTTTTCGATAAGAATAATGAATTGATGTACCATATCCACTGTAAAAAAGGGGACATCGGGGAGTATGTCATACTTCCCGGTGACCCTTTTCGTACAGAGAAGATCGCCGCTTTCCTGGACGACTATGAACTGATTGCCCACAACCGCGAGCACAAGACCTATACAGGCCATCTCGATGGAATCAAGGTCTCTGTCACTTCGACAGGCATGGGCGGAGGCAGTACGGCGATCTGCGTTGAAGAACTCATCAAATGCGGAGCGAAGTATCTGATCCGTATCGGTACCTGCGGCCGAATCACGGAGGAAGCCAAGGATGAATCTCTGGATGGCTGCATCGTTACCGCGGCTGTCCGCGATGAGGGCACGACCTTGCATTACATTCCGGTGGAATATCCCGCAGTGGCAGACCGCAAGGTCGTAGAAGCTCTGGCGGAAGCAGCGGAAAAACTTGGATACAGCTACATGGAGGGCATGATCCAGACCAAGGATTCCTATTACGGCCAGGTGGAACCGGAGAATATGCCGACGGAAGCGAATCTGGATTACCGGATGCAGTGCTGGGAGCGAGGCAATGTGGCGGTCACGGATATGGAGTCGGCGACGCTGTTTATCGTCAGCCAGATCCGCAGAGTCAAAGCCGCTTCCATCATGTCTTTCAAAGAAACAGAAAAATCGATCGCTGTGATCATGGAAGCGATCAGGATATTACATAGCAAAGGAGAAGAATGATATGGCAGTAACGAATGAAGAAGGTTTAATGTATCATGTTCGCATCAAGCCGGGAGACGTCGGCAGATATGTGCTGTTACCGGGCGATCCGTTCCGTACGGATCTGATCGCGTCTTATTTCGACAACCCCGTACTGGTCGCCCACAACCGCGAGCACAAGACCTGGACGGGCTATCTCAATGGCGTGAAAGTGTCGGTCACTTCGACAGGCATGGGCTGTCCATCGACAGCGATCGCTCTGGAAGAACTCATCAAATGCGGTGCGGACACGTTCATCCGCGTCGGAACAGCAGGAAGAGTCTGCGATGAATCTTACGATGAAACGCTGGATGGCGTCATCAACAACGCCGCCGTCCGTGACGAGGGCACGACGATCCATTACATTCCGATCGAATATCCCGCTGTGGCAGACCGTCATGTTACAGCTGCGCTGGCGGATGCAGCGAAGAAGCTGGGCTACAATTTCCTGGAAGGCATCACCCAGTCGAAGGACTCCTTCTATGGGCAACATGAACCGGAGACGATGCCGGCGGAAGCCCGTCTGAAATACCGCTGGGAAGCATGGCGCAGAGGCCATGTGGTATCCTCGGAAATGGAATGCGCGGCGCTGTTCGTGATCAGTTCCATCCGCCGATGCAGAGCAGGAGCCATCATGGCTTTCACGGAAATGGAAAAATCCGTCGAAGTCGCCTGCGAAGCGATCAAAACCCTGATCGAACAGGATAACAAACAGTAAAAAAATATTCTATTTATATTGAAAAACAAATCATTTTAAGGTAATATATTATAGCATCGATATACCATAGACAGTAACGGCGTCATGCTTAATAATGTTACCGAGGTAAATCTGGAATGATTTTTACCTGTGTCTGTGGGCACAGGTTTTATTTATGAGTATATGGGTGTTAGAAAGAGGGAACATGAATCAAGCTGTATTAAGTAACAAGCAGGCAGTGGTATCAGAGATCGTCGATCGTATGAAGAACTCTGACTCGACCGTTGTTTGCGAGTATCGTGGACTTAGCGTAGCTGAAGTTACCGAACTTAGAAGAAGCTTAAGAGCTGAAGACGTCGAATTCAAGGTCTACAAGAACACCATGGTCGAAAGAGCATGCGACGAAACAGGTTTTGCAGATCTGAAAGATGCGTTAAGCGGCCCGAATGCGTTTGCTTTCTCTAAGGATGCGACTGCTCCGGCTAGAGTACTTGCAAAGTTCGCGAAAAAACACAAAGCTCTGGTACTTAAGAAAGGCATCGTCGAAGGCAAGGTCGTTGATGAGAACATGATCAAAGAGTTGTCGCTGCTTCCGAACCATGACGGTATGCTGTCGATGTTACTGAGCTGTTTACAGGCCCCTGTCAGTTCATTCGCCAGAGCAGTCAAGGCTGTGGCTGATGCCAGAGGGGAAGGAGCACCTGCTACTCAAGAAGAAAAAGCAGAACCTGCTGTTGAAGCAACAGTAGAGGAAACCAAGGCTGAAGCTCCTGCAGAAGAAGCGAAAGCCGAAGAAAAGCCTGCAGAAAGTGCAGAGTAAAAGAAAGAAGGAGAAAATCAAATGGCAAAATTATCACATGAAGATATCTTGGCTTATCTCGAAGAAGCCAGCATTTTAGATCTGAACGAATTAGTAAAAGCAATCGAAGAGAAATTCGGTGTCAGCGCTGCTGCTCCGGTCGCTGTCGCTGCTGCTCCGGCGGAAGAAGCTGCTGCTGCAGGTCCGTCCGTTGTTTCCGTTATCCTGTCATCTTATGGCGAAGCTAAGACTGCTGTCATCAAGGTCGTCAAGGAAATCACCGGCTTAGGTCTGGTTGAAGCCAAAGGCGTCGTAGACAAGTGCCCGAGCCCGATCAAGGAAAACATCAGCGTTGATGAAGCTGAAGAAATCAAGAAGAAGTTAGTTGACGCAGGAGCTTCCGTCGAAATCAAATAAATCATTGAATGAGCCATTATTATACGGATAATAAGGACCTTAGTTCAAACAGACAGGAGTTCGCTTATTATTTCGATAATGAGGTTTTTCGTTTCACTACTGATAACGGCGTATTTTCTAAAAATAATGTTGATTTTGGTAGTTATATCTTGATCAAAACGGTTTATGAAAAGGATCTTGGCAGATCTCTTCTTGATTTGGGCTGCGGCTATGGCCCGATCGGCATCATTCTGAAGCGGTTTCATCCTTCACTTGAGGTCGAAATGGTCGATGTCAACTCCCGGGCTGTCGAGCTGGCTGCCGAGAATGCTTTCCATAACAAGACAGATATTACAGTTTCTTTATGCGAAGATATCCTTACGCTGGATCGCAGTTTCGATACCATCGTTCTGAATCCTCCCATCCGGGCAGGAAAGAAGGTCATTTTCGATTTGTATGAAAAGTCGAAAAAGATTTTGAATGAAGATGGTCATCTGTATATCGTGATCCGCAAGGCGCAGGGAGCCGCTTCTTCCATCAAGGAGCTGGAAACACTATTCAGAAATGTTGTGATCATCCAGTCGAAAGCCGGTTATAAGGTGATCGATTGTCACAACTGATTCTATACAATGATTATTTGAAAGGACGGCGCAAATGAAACAAACTTACAAGACACTGAATTCGGGTAAGCATTCTACTCGCCGTGACTACTCTAAGGTAAGCGGTAATCTTGAATTACCGAACCTGGTAGAGGTACAAACCGATTCTTTTAAATGGTTTATTACAAAAGGGATCAAAGAAGTATTTGATGACATTTACCCGATTCAGAACTATAGCGGTAATATACGCTTAAAACTATTAAATTATGAGTTCGGCGAACCGAAATTCAGCGTTGCCGAAACAAAATATCGTGAAGAAGATTATCGCGCTCCTTTAAAAGCCAATATGGAACTGGAAATCATCGACGAAGCGACAGGACAGGTTTCTGTCAAACGCGAAGAAGTTTTCCTTGGTGATTTCCCGATGATGACGCCGACAGGCACATTCATCATCAATGGCGCAGAAAGAGTCATTGTTTCACAGATCGTCAGATCGCCTGGCGCCTATTTCGACAGCCAGACCGATGATAAGACCAACAAGGAAACGTTCTCCGGCGAGCTGATTCCTTCCAGAGGAACCTGGCTGGAATTCCTGACGGATGACAAGAAGAACGCTTTAGGCCGCATCATGAACATGTCGGTCGACCGCAAGCGTAAGATCCTGTCTACGATCCTTTTGAAATGCATCGGTTTCGCTTTGAATCTGGAAGACAACGAAAACAATTTCGATGTGACCAGAGCCAAGACATTCCTGGAAGCTCTGGGTCTGGAAATCCACGAAGACCTGATCAACCAGAATGACGATCGTGAATTTTTAAACATCTACGAAGCCATCTATACGTCTTTCTTGGGCGCATATGAAGAGATCTCCTATACTCTTCAGGCGGACAAGACCAAGACGATGGATGCCGCTTTGCTGGAAATGCACAAGAACCAGAAACAGGATGAAGTCCCGACGGTCGAAGGTGCCGCCAACCTGATGAATGCGAAGTTCTTCGATGAGAAGAAATACGACCTCACCTCGGCAGGCAGATACAAGCTCAGAAGAAAACTGAGCGTTGTCGACCGCATGGAGCATCATGTCCTGGCGCAGGATGTCTGCGGTGCCGATGGCAAGGTCATCTACAAGGAAGGCACACTGATCGAAAAGGCGCAGCGAAATGTCCTGAGAGAAGAACTGGCGAAGGGAAGCCATATCGAGGCGTTCCCGTTCAGACATATGTTCTCTCATCCGACGATCGTTGAAGTCCCGACGGATCATAAAGCCGCTTTGAAAGGCCGTGTCCTGGCAAACGATATCGATCTGAGCGACAGAACCTATATGATGGGTACCGTACTCACCGAAGACGATGTGAAACGCATCGCCAAAGAAGTCAGTACCGTCAGGATCTACAGCGGTATCGCGGCCAGAGAAGTACCGTTGAATTCCAAGAATTACCGTGCAGTCATGGATTATGGCCAGCGCTTCTTCGTGCTGGGCAGACTGACCGACAAACATTCCGAAGACGTCAAAGTCGATGAGGAACAGGCGATGCCTTACTATCTGCCGGATCATGATACCTATCTTCTGACGACAGATAAGGAAGAAGCTTTGAAAGCCAGAGTCGACAAAGGCGAACAGATCACCGCATGGCTGGTCGGTACGGCTTGCCAGGTCGTCAATATCTATAATCCGAAAGACGGAACATCCAAGATCCGTCTGATCGGCATCGATCCTCTGAATGACAAGAGATGCATCACGATGTCCGATATGCTGGCATTCTACAACTACATGTTTACCCTGCTGGATGGCGTCGGCTATACCGACGATATCGATATGCTGGGCAACCGTAGGATCCGTACGGTAGGCGAACTGATCCAGAATCAGTTCCGTATCGGTCTATCCAGAATGGAAAAGGCTGTCAAAGAGAAGATGTCGATCACGGAAGTCGAGAATGCGACGCCGAAGACGCTGACGAACAACCGTCCGCTGTCCGGCGCGATCAGAGAGTTCTTCTCCTCATCGCAGCTGTCTCAGTTCATGGACCAGCAGAATCCTTTGGCTGAACTAACGAACAAGCGCCGTATCTCCGCGTTGGGCCCTGGCGGTCTGACCAGAGAGCGTGCAGGCTTCGAAGTCCGAGATGTCCACAACTCTCACTACGGCAGGATCTGTCCGATCGAGACCCCGGAAGGTCAGAACATCGGTCTGATCTCCTACCTGACGACCTATGCGAAGATCAACGAGTACGGTTTCATCCAGACTCCTTACCGCAAGGTCGACAAGAAGGGCAATGTTTCGGAAGACTATATCTACCTGTCGGCAGATGATGAGAACGATTACATCATCGCTCAGGCGAACGAAGTCATCGATGGCAAGCTGGTGAACGAACAGGTCGTTGCCCGTAAAGCCGGTGAAACGATCCTGGCGAACAGAGAAGATGTCGAACTCGCCGACGTATCTCCGAAGCAGGTCGTATCGGTCGCTGCCGCCTGTATCCCGTTCCTTGAGAACGATGACGCTTCACGTGCCCTGATGGGCGC
>CADBPB010000072.1 GCA_902796525.1 uncultured Erysipelotrichaceae bacterium
GGATATCGCCTATACGAGCCGTTTCATCCTGGATACGGCTCCGGACAGGCTTCCGGTCGAAGGATATGCGCTGAGCGCGGAAGACGGCTATCTGAATATCCATGTGCCTGAATACGACTACACGCTGCACGTGCCGCTGGCCTATGCTTCCGCCGTCACCGGCAAGGATTTCGGCATCATGACCGAGACCTATCACAAACATCGCTACATCGATCCGGACCGGCCGATGATCGCTCTGACCTTCGACGACGGACCTTACGCCAAAGTCGATTCCCAGATCTATGACCTGATGGAAAAATATGACGCAAGATGTACCTTCTTCTTCGTGGGTGACCGTTTCAGCGAGAAAGAGATCGAAAACACCAGACGGGGTATCGCTCTGGGACTGGAATACGGTTCTCATACGATGTCCCATGAACACCTCAACGATTACAGCGATGCCGATGCAAAAAAAACCGTCACCAAAGTGGCGGATGAACTCTATGCCCAGACAGGCTATCGGATGAAGACATACCGTCCTCCTTACGGAGAGAGGAACACTTCGATGGAGCAGGGCATCGATATGGTCGCGATCCTGTGGAATGTGGATTCCCGCGACTGGAGCAATCGCGATGCGGATACGACCTACCGGAACGTCATGAACGACAGCACGCCGAATGACATCGTCCTGATGCATTCGTTATATACGAGTACGGCAGAGGCCTGCGAGAGGATCGTGCCTGAACTGATGGATCAGGGATACCAGCTGGTCACCGTATCGGAACTGATGCAGTATCTGGACGTCGAAAGCAAATCCTTCGGCGGCAGGTGATCACTCCGTTCTTAAGGCGACGACCGGATCCTGCCGTGCCGCTTTCTTGGAAGGAATGAAACCGGCGATGATCGTCAGGATGACCGCGATAACGATCAAAGCGATCGCGCCTTTGGCGGGCAGCACCGCATTGACTTCATAGTTGTCGGTAAGATGATGGATGATCCGGTTGATGACAGGCAGCAGCGCCAGGGTCACGCCGATCCCCAGCGTACCGGATAATAGACCGATGATAAATGTTTCCGCAGAGAAGATCGAGGAAACATTTCTTTTTGAAGCGCCCATGGCTCTTAAGATGCCGATCTCTTTCGTCCGTTCCATGACGGAGATCAGGGTGATGACCGCGATCATGATGGAAGAGACGACCAGCGAGATCGATACGAAGGCGATCAGCACATAAGTCACGACATCGACGATCGTCTTGACTGAATTCATCAGGATGCCGGTGATATCGGTATAGCGGATCTCGCTGTCTTCATCGGCTTTTTCATTATAGGAATCAAGGAAAGAAAGGAACCGTTCCTTGGAATCGAAATCGTTGAAATAGAACGAGATGGACGTCGGATCATCGAGATCCTGATAGCCTAAGGAAATGAGATTCCGGTTGGCGGACTTTTCTTCCGGTTTTGTCATCATCGTTTCCATCAGCCGCTGCAGTTCGTCCTGATCCATATTGAAACGGAAGGCTTTCGCGAACTTGCCGGTATCGAACTTGATCAGATCTTCCGAGAACAGATCGCTTAGCCGGGTGAAGGTATCCATCATCGGTTCCATCATCTGGGCAGTCGCGTAGCCGATCTGTCCGGCGATCATCATCACGGTAAAGTTGTTGATGAGGTCGGTGATGACGGTGGCGGTATTGGCTAGAGCGGTCTCGTTCTGCAGGGCCTGGCTCAGAAGTATCATGCTGCTGAGATCGATCATGCCGGAGTAGGTGACCACTCCGTTTTCATCCTTCGTGTAAGTCACCTGGTCATCGATCGCGATCTGCCGGATGGATGCGTAGTAGCCGTCGAACATCGCCCGTACGCCTTGCGCCAGGGAATCGTAGTGCCCGGCTTCGATCATTTCCAGCAAGGCATCGATATCGGCGCCGTTGAGCTGATCGAGATACTGCTGATTGGTTTTCAGCAGGGTTTTGGCAAACGCCTTGTAAGTCTTTCCATCGATTGCGGCGGATGCTTTCTTCAGTTCTTCCGGATCCAGGCGGAGTTTCGTGATGACCGTCAGCTCTTCGCCTTCTCCCTGCTGCTCCTCGCTCAGATGCGCGGCATCGTAAAGGCTGACCTGCTGCTGCAGA
>CADBPB010000073.1 GCA_902796525.1 uncultured Erysipelotrichaceae bacterium
AACCCGATCCTTTCCACGATGGCTTCTTTCATGGATGAATACATCGAACATATCCAGAACAAGAAATGTCCGGCGCATGTCTGCAAGAATCTGATGTCTTATGTCATCGACAAAGATAAATGCTTCGGCTGCAAGATGTGCCAGAAGGGCTGTCCTGCCGATGCGATCCATCCGATCGAACCTGAATATATCGCACCTGGCAAGAAATTGCCGGCAATGTATATCGATACCACGGCTTGCGTGAAGTGTGGCGCATGTATCGCTACATGTAAGTTTGGCGCAATTTCTAAGGAATAGGAGGAAAGATCATGGAATTACTTAATATCAAAATCGAAGGCCAGGATTATCAGGTAGAAAAAGGCCTCACTATTCTCGAAGCTGCCAAGAAATGCGGTTACGATATCCCGACACTGTGTTCCTACAATCATGGCGAATGCTCGCTGGCATCCTGCCGTGTCTGTCTGGTAGAAGCCCAGGAAGGCAACGGTCCCAAGAGACTGGTTGCTTCCTGTGTCTATCCGGTTTCCGAAGGAATGAGCGTCACGATCGGTTCTCCTAAGGCTACTGCCGCCCGCAGGACTTCCGTCGAACTGCTGCTTTCCAACCACAACAGAAACTGCCAGGAATGTGAAAAGAACGGCAAATGTGAATTGCTATATGTCGCGCAAGTCACAGGAGCCAGAGAAAATATGTATGAAGGCGCCAAGACGCCAGTCACTGTCGATAAACTGACGCCATCGATCATGCGTGATACTTCCAAATGCGTGCTTTGCGGACGCTGCATCGCAAGATGCGAGAAAGCGCATGGATTATCCGTATTGGGCTTCGAGCGACGCGGTTTCAATACCATCGTCGGGCCGGCTGAAAACAGATCTTTCGCAAATTCGCCATGTATCCTTTGCGGTCAATGCACGACGGTATGTCCGACTGGCGCATTGATGGAAGTCAGCGAGATCGATAAAGTCGATGAAGCATTCAAAGCCGGCAAACATGTCATCGTACAGGTCGCTCCGGCGGTTCGTGCCGCTTTAGGCGAAGAATTCGACATGAAGATCGGTACGCCTGTCACCGGCAAGATGATCGCCGCTTTGAGAAGATTAGGCTTCGAAAAGTGTTACGATGTCAACTTCGGTGCCGACCTGACCATCATGGAAGAAGGAACGGAATTGCTCCACAGGCTGACGGAAGGCGGTACGCTGCCGATGATCACCTCCTGCTCGCCAGGCTGGGTCAACTATGCGGAGTACTACTATGCCGACCTGCTGGATCATCTTTCCACTTGCAAATCTCCGCACCAGATGCAGGGCGCCATCATCAAGTCATATTGGGCTCAGCAGAAAGGCTATGATCCGAAAGACGTATTCGTCGTTTCCGTCATGCCATGTACGGCCAAGAAGTATGAAAAAGAGCGTCCTGTCATGGAACATGACGGCATCAGAGATGTCGACGCCGTTCTTACGACTAGAGAACTTGCCCGTATGATCAAACGCTCCGGCATCAACTTCGTCAGACTGCCTGATGAAGACTGGGATCAGGATATCATGGGCGAATACTCCGGCGCAGGCGTCATCTTCGGTGTCACCGGCGGTGTCATGGAAGCAGCGTTGCGTACGGTATACTATAAACTCACCGGCAATGAATACGGCAAGATCGAATTCACCGAGATCCGCGGCAACGATGCCGGTATCAGAGAAGCGTCTCTGGATATCAATGGTTCGACCGTCAATATCGCGATCGCTTCCGGCATGAGATCAGCCAAGGTATTGCTTGATCAGATCAGAGAAGGTACTTCCAAGTACCAGTTCATCGAAATCATGGGCTGTCCGGGCGGCTGCATCAATGGCGGCGGCCAGCCGTATGTCAAGCCTTGCTTCTTGCCGAATGAAGACGATGACATTCTCGATACCTACAAGGCGAAACGTGCCAATGCGCTTTATACGGAAGACGAGAGGCAAGTCGTACGTCAGTCCCATAACAATACCCAGATCCAGGAACTCTACGCTAAATTCTTAGGCGAACCGAATTCCCATCTGGCCCACGAATTGCTCCATACGACCTACAACAAGGATCGCGAGCGTTTCGATTGATCAGCGAAACAAGACCTGTCTAGTCTTAAGACCCGACAGGTCTTTTTTATTTGGCTTTTTGATTCTGTTATACTGATAAAGATGAATTACTACGATGAGATGATCGAAAAGATCCAAGGATTGCTGGAAGAAAAGAACTATGACCTTGCAGAGAAGATGATTTCCGATGAATTGTCGGTTGCCTATGTACCTAGAGACATCGAACAGAAGCTTCACTCCCTTCAGGAACGGATCATCAAAGATACGATACGCAAGCAGATCAGCGATGAGGAACTGGAAGAGTATCTCTTTGAAGGCGATCCGGATCATCAGCTGTTTGCGGTCAATGAGTTGAATGGAAAGAATCTGCGTCAGTATCTTCCGTTATGCCAGAAATATTTCGACAGTAATGGATATGCGAATGCGAAAGCATTGCTGATCGATTCGCTGATCCGTCAGGAAATCGATCATGTATTCCATTTTCGCAGAAACGATGAGATCATATCTTTCAATCCGTCTTCATATGAAATCATTGAAGAATCTGCGCCGTTTTTAGCCGCATACAGGCAGCTTTCCGATGACTACATGAAAGAACCTTCGAAACTTCATTTGGCCGGTCAGCTGCTTTATAAAGAGTTCATGATGAAACTTCCTGACCTGTTTACGGAAGAGGAGGCGCTATCCCTTGAAAAAGACATCATCGGATACATCGACAAAGCATTCGACAGTGCTGAATAAGTGCTTAAAACAGGTGTAATTCTAGAAATATGACAGTATTAATGTTAAAATAATTCAGTATGGGAGAAAGAAAATGTCTGAATATAAGAAAATAGAAAATGCAAAAGCTGAACTTGTATGTACATTGGAAGGGGAAGACTGGGAGAAAGCCAAGAAGACCGCTTTCCGTAAGCTTGCCAGCAAGGTAGAAATCAAAGGTTTCCGTAAAGGACAGGCTCCGAAGAACCTGGTAAACAAATACATCAACAATCAGGAAGTCCTGCTTGATGCCGCTGAAAGTCTGGCACAGAAAACGCTGGATGAAGCGATCAAGGAGCACCGCCTTACGCTGATCGACCGTCCGGAACTGAAAGTCGATGAGATGCAGGATGACAAATGCGTGCTGACATTCACTTGTCCGGTGCTTCCTGATGTCAAACTCGGCGACTACAAGAAACTGAAATACAAAGTTGAAAAAGTAAAAGTTGAAGATAAAGAAATCAACGACGAAGTTGCAAAGTCTCTTGACCGCAAAGCCGATCTGGAACTGAAAGAAGAAGGCGAAGTCGAAGATGGCGATACCGTCGTGATCGATTTCGAAGGATTCATTGACGACGTGCCGTTTGATGGAGGAAAAGCGGATAACCATGAGCTGGTGATCGGTTCCAATACATTCATTCCTGGTTTTGAAGATCAGCTTGTCGGCATGAAGACGGAAGAGGAAAAAGACATCATGGTCGATTTCCCGGAAGACTATCATGCGGAAGAATTGAAGGGAAAACCTGCGCGTTTCCATGTAACGGTACATGAGATCAAGAAAAAGGTTTTGCCTGAATACAATGATGAGTTCGTAAAAGAACTGAAGATCGATGATGTAGAAACGGTGGAAGCGTACGAAAGCTACATCAGAAAGAATATCGAACAGCGCAAGCAGGATCAGGCGACCCAGGATGCGGAAAACAAACTGATCGATGATCTTGCGGGAATCGTCGAGGTCGACATACCTGAAGTCATGGTAGAATCCGAACTGCAGTCCATGGTGCAGAACTATGAGACGAGACTGATGCAGCAGGGCATCTCATTGAGCCAGTTCCTGCAGCTTACCGGACAGACGGTCGACGGACTGAAAGACAGCATGAGAGAAGATGCGATCAAGCGGGTCAAGATCAATCTGGGACTCGCCGAAATCGTCAAGCAGGAAAACGTCGAAGTGACTGCGGATGACGTATCTGCCGAATATGACAGGATGGCGGAACTCTACGGTCTGACTTCCGAAGAACTGCATAAATATGTACCGGAAGATACCTTGCTCGATGATCTCAAGCTGCAGAAAGCGCTGGATCTGCTGAAAAACCTGAAATAAATAAAGACGCTTTGCGTCTTTTCTATAAGAAAAGGAGGTAATCAATGAGCATATATTCTTATCCTTTGCTTTGTACCAGGGGAGCGGTGATCTTCCCTATGCAGGATCTGGCTGTGGAAGTTGGCAGACAGGTTTCGATAGATGCCGTCAACTACAGCAATGCCTATAATACGAATATCGTACTGGTCTCGCAGAAAGATCTCACCATCGACGTCCCGGGACCGGATGATGTCTATGATCACGGCACGATCTGCCGCATAAAAACTTCCAGGGAACGCGATGATCATCTGAAAGTGATATTTTCAGGCATCAGCCGATGCCGGATCACGAAGCATTTCATCAAAGATGACGTGAATTTCGTTGAAGTGGAAGAAATACAGGATACGGTAACGAATGAAAGCGAGATCGAAGAACTGACAAAACGCGCCTTGGCCGAATTCAATGCGGTCGCCCAGAAATACAACCGTCCGGGATTCCCGATCCGGCAGCTGAATGTTTTCGATTCGCAGCTGGCTTCCGTACTGGTCGATACATTTGCTCAGATCTATATCCAGGACATCAGCATCAAACAGCTTTTCCTGGAAGAACCGAATGTGAACAACCGGTTGGAAATGATGCTGGAGCATATCGTCAAAGAACGGAATATGGAAATGATCGAGCAGGAGATCAACGAGCGCGTCAAAGACAGCATCGAAGATTCACAGAGAGATTATTATCTTAGAGAAAAACTGAAAGCGATCAAGGATGAACTTGGCGGTTCCGATGGCGGTTCCGATATCGATGATCTTCGCGAACTGGTCGAAAACAATCCATATCCGGAAAATGTCAAAGAAAAAGCCAGAGAAGAGTTCAAACGCTATGAAATGCTGCCTCCTACAACAGGAGAAACCGGCGTCATACGTACTTATCTGGAATGGCTTCTGAATGTGCCTTGGTACCAGAAATCGCAGGACAACGAAGACCTGGAAGCCGCTTCAAGGATCCTGGAAGAAGATCATTACGGACTTACGAAAGTCAAGGAGAGGATCCTGGAATATCTGGCAGTGAAACAGATGACGAATTCTTTGAAATCGCCGATCATCTGTCTGGTCGGCCCTCCTGGAGTAGGCAAGACATCGCTGGCGAAATCGGTCGCCAGGGCTTTGGATCGCAAATTCGTCAAGATCTCGTTAGGAGGCGTACGCGATGAAGCGGAGATCCGCGGACATCGCAGAACATACCTGGGTGCTTTGCCTGGACGCATCATTCAAGGAATGAAACGCGCCGGTACGCTCAATCCCGTCTTCCTGATCGATGAGATCGACAAGATGTCATCCGACTACAAAGGCGACCCCTCCAGCGCCATGCTGGAAGTGCTTGACCCGGAACAGAATTCCCAGTTCTCGGATCATTATCTGGAAGAACCGTATGATCTTTCGGATGTACTTTTCATCTGCACGGCCAACTACCGTGACAATATCCCGGCCGCTTTGCTGGATCGTCTGGAGATCATCGAACTGTCAAGCTATACGGAAATCGAGAAACAGCATATCGCCAGGAACCATCTGATCAAGAAACAGCTGGATCTCAACGGACTCAAAGAAAACCAGATGAATCTGGATGACGATATGATCCTTTATCTGATCCGACACTATACCAGAGAAGCCGGAGTCAGACAGCTTGAAAGGACCATCGGCACCTTATGCAGAAAATCCGTGCTGATGATCCTCAAAGACAACAAGAAATCGGTCAAAATCACGAAAAAGCTGATCAATACCTGGCTCGGCCATGAGATCTACGATTATGGAACCAAGGAAAAGAAGAATCAGATCGGCGTCGTGACCGGACTGGCTTATACCTCGTTCGGCGGCGATATTCTGCCTGTCGAAGTCAACTACTTCGAAGGAAAGGGCAATCTGATCGTAACCGGACAGCTGGGTGATGTCATGCAGGAATCGACCAAGATCGCATTGGACTTCATCAAAGCGAATGCCAAGAAATACAACATTCCGATCTCGTTCTTCGAAACACATGACATTCATATCCATGTCCCGGAAGGCGCTGTACCGAAAGACGGACCGTCTGCCGGCGTCACTATCACGACAGCCATCGTTTCCGCATTGACGAACCGTCCTGTCAAAAAAGACCTGGCAATGACCGGAGAAGTCACGCTGCGAGGAAACGTCCTGCCGATCGGAGGTCTGAAAGAGAAATCGCTTGCGGCGCACCGCAGCGGCATCACGACCATCATCATTCCGAAAGGAAACATCAAAGATCTTGACGAGATCCCTGATACCGTGAAAGAGAACATACAGTATATTCCTGTCGAAAAGGTCGACCAGGTCATCAATGAGGCGATCATAAGTGATTAAATTCGTTTCTTCAGCCAAAACAAAAAACAGTTTTCCTGTTACCAGACAGGAAATTGTTTTTGTGGGCCGAAGCAATGTTGGAAAATCGTCTCTGCTTAATGCGTTATATAAGCAGAAACTTGCTTATACCGGCAAAACGCCGGGCAAGACCCGACTGATCAATTTCTTCGATATCCACGGCAGATATACGGCTGTGGATGTGCCCGGTTACGGATTCGCACGTCGTTCCGACCAGGAACTGATCGAATTCGGCCATATGATGGATGACTATTTCAGCCGGAAAAACAAGATCAAACTGGTCGTGATGATCGTTGATTCAAGGATCGGATTTACGGATGATGACAGAGACATGCTGGAATATCTGGACGAATTGGGACTTCCGTACGTCATCGTTGCCAACAAGACTGATAAGTTAAGCAACAATCAGCTCGCAAACAATAAGCGAAAGCTTTTTCATGATCACATCGATATCATCTATGTCTCTTGTCTGAAAAAAACGAACATCGATGCTCTGGAAAAACGGATTGAATCACATCTTGAAGTTGATTAAATCAGCTGGATTCATTTATAATTGAAAAGACGATGATAAGAAGAAAGTAGGCCTGTCGGAAACATAGAGATATAAGGGTTGGTGGAACTTATACTGGACATGTCGAAAATGTTGTCTTGGAGTCTGCTTCGGCACGTATGACTTGCGTTAAAAGTTCAAGTTAGAAATTAAGGTGGTACCGCGCTGATGCGCCCTTTGTGCCATCTTTTTATTTTAGGAGGATAGTTATGGATACCAAATATGACCACAAAGCGGTAGAAGAAGGTAAGTATCAGATGTGGCTGGACGGACATTACTTCGAATGCGGAGACATGTCCAAGAAGCCGTACTGCATCGTCATCCCGCCGCCTAATGTTACAGGAAAACTGCATCTGGGCCATGCGATGGATAACACGATACAGGACCTGTTGTCGCGCTACAACCGGCTGAAAGGATACGATGTCTTATGGGTTCCCGGCATGGACCATGCAGGAATCGCGACGCAGGCGAAAGTAGATGAGCGTCTGAAACAGCAGGGGATCTCCCGTTACGATATCGGCAGAGAGAAATTCCTTGAACATGCCTGGAGCTGGAAGGAAGAATATTCCAGTTTTATCCGTTCCCAGTGGGCGACATTGGGTAATTCTACGGATTACCGGAAAGAAAGATTCACGCTCGATGAAGGTCTTTCCCATGCGGTCAGTCAGGTATTCGTGACGTATTATAAAGAAGGCCTGATCTACCAGGGCCAGAGAGTCATCAACTGGGATCCGGAAGCCAAGACGGCGTTAAGCAATATCGAGGTCATTCACAAAGATGTCAAGGCATATATGTATTATCTGCGTTATCATCTTGTCGATTCCGATGAAACTTTTGAAGTCGCTACGACCAGACCGGAAACGATGTTCGGCGATGTCTGTATCGTCGTGAACCCGAACGATGAGAAAGTGAAACATCTGATCGGCAGACAGTGCATCAACCCGGCCAACGGACAGGTCATTCCGATCATCGGAGATGAATATATTGAGATCGGTTTCGGTACCGGCATCATGAAATGTACGCCTGCACATGATCCCAACGACTACCAGATCGCGCTCAGACATCATCTGGAGATGCCTATCTGCATGAATGAAGACGGAACGATGAATGAACTGTGCGGCGAATTCAACGGCTTAGATCGCTTCGTATGTCGTGAGAAGCTGCTCGAGAAATATAAGGAAGACGGAACCTTCATCAAAGCCGAAGAAATCGTCCACTCTGTAGGACATTCCGAACGTACCGGCGTTATGGTAGAACCGTATCTGTCCAAACAGTGGTTCGTCAGGATGAAACCGCTGGCCGAAGAAGTACTGAAGGCTCAGGAAGATCCTGACACTAAAATCAATTTCTATCCTCAACGTTTTGAAAAAACATTTGCGCAGTGGCTCGAGAACATCGAAGACTGGTGCATTTCCCGTCAGCTCTGGTGGGGACACCGTATCCCTGTCTGGTACCATAAAGAGACAGGCGAGATCTATTGCGAAGTCGAGCCTCCGAAAGACATCGAAAACTATGTACAGGATGAAGATGTACTGGATACCTGGTTCTCCAGTGCCTTGTGGCCATTCTCCGTTCTGGGCTGGCCGGAAAAGACCGCGGATCTTGAACGGTATTTTCCGACTTCCTGCATGGTAACAGGGTATGACATCATCTTTTTCTGGGTCGCGAGAATGGCGTTCAGCGCACGTCATTTCCTGCATGATGTCCCATTCAAAGACTGTCTGATTCATGGGCTCATCCGCGATGAAAAGGGCAGAAAGATGTCGAAATCTCTGGGCAATGGCATCGATCCGATCGATCTGGTCAATGAATACGGTGCCGACTCTCTGAGACTGTTCCTGTCGACGAACTCGACCCCGGGTCTCGACATGAATTTCTCGACCGAGAAAATGGTCGCCAGCTGGAATTTCATCAACAAGCTCTGGAATGCCGCAAGATATGTCCTGATCAACAGGGATGAAGATTACAGCTATCAGAAACCGGAGTCCTTCTCTTCCGATATCGACAACTGGATCATCAGCAAGCTGAACGATACGATCGTTTCGGCAACGAACAATCTGGATAAGTATGAACTGGCGATCGCCGGCAACGAGATCATGGATTTCGTCTGGAACGATTTCTGTTCGAGATATATTGAATTTACGAAATCAGCATTAAACAGCGATGATAAAGCCATCAAACATCAGACATTGAATACGCTGATCTATGTGCTGGAAGCGATCCTTAAATTCATGCATCCGTTCACTCCGTTCGTCACGGAAGAGATCTACCAGAATATCCATGGCAGAGATCGATCGATCATGACAGAAACCTGGCCGGAAATCAATGAAAATGTCGATGCAACGAAAGCGAAAGACATCGATCACATCATTGAAATCATCGATACGACCCGAACCATCCGTACCGAAAACAACATCAAACCGGGCAAAGAGCTGCATATCCTGACGGAAGGCCTGGAACTTACCGATGCGATGAAAGCGATCCTTTCCCGTATGACGAAACTAAGCATCCTGCCGGATACCGATAAGGAAACCATCGTAAGACCTGCGACATTCGGCAAGATCATCTATATCATGGATGAGATCATCGATAAAGAAGCGGAACTGGCAAAACTGCAGGAAGAACTGACAAAATATCAGTCCGAAATCGAACGATCGACACGGATGCTGAACAATCCTGGATTTGTCAATAAGGCAAAACCGGAAAAAGTCGAAGAAGAAAAAGAAAAACTTCAGAAATATCAGAATTACTATGATACGTTGCTTGAGAAGAAAAAGGAGCTTGAAAAATGAATCTGAAGAAGACGGCGGCGATCGTCGGAGGTACTACGGGAGCTTCCTATCTAACCTATCAGGCGATTTCCGATCACATGTTTAAAAGAGCCTTTAAAAAAAGAAAAAGAGAGATACCTGTAGAAGAAAAAGTTCAGGAATGGCTCGACCATTCTAAACTGAAACCGGTCAGCATTCAGTCGTTTGACGGGTTGAAACTGTATGGCGAAGATATCCACAATCATGACAGCAACCGTTATATGATCCTTGTCCATGGCATCTGGACGAATCGGCGTTTCTCCTATCCCAGAGGCTATGAATTCGATCGGATGGGATACAACCTGCTGATCATCGACCAGCGTACCGCCGGATATTCCGAAGGGAAGTATTATACTTACGGCTTCAAGGAATCCATGGATCTCAGCCTGTGGATCGACTATCTCGTGAAAACATATCCCGGTGTACAGATCTGTCTCTATGGCGTATCTATGGGCGGCGCTACGGTAATGCTGAGTACCCGAAACGGATTGCCGGATAATGTGAAGTGCATCGTGGAAGACTGCGGTTTTTCTTCGATGAAGGAGCAGTTCGACTGCGTACTCAGAGAAGACTACAATCTCGTTTTCACCAGAATGATCCTGAAAATGCTGGATGATCGGATGGGAAACGAATTCGGTTTCCATTTCAGCGATGTCGTCGTGAAAGAGGTCCTTGACAGCAACGAGATCCCGATCCTTTTCATTCATGGAGAAGATGATAAGTTCGTGCCTTTCGAAATGTCGCTACGTCTTTACAATCACAACAAAGGACCGAAAAAATACTATTCGGTTCCCGGAGTGGCGCATACCGGAGCGAATCAGGATCCCGAATACTACAAAAACATAGACGGTTTCATCAAAACCTACATGGAGTGATTGCAAAAAATCTTCGGATTTTCTATAATGGTCAATGTAATGTAAGCAGGACATGATCCCATGGATACTGTTTCCAGAGAGAACGCGGCCGGTGCAAGCGTTCAGCAGCCCTAAGGATTACCGCCTGTCAGTTTCCATCCAATCATGGACGTGGCTCGCGTTAAGAGAACAAGTGATAAACAAAGGTGGTACCGCGTTCTTACGCCCTTGGTAGCACCTTTTTCATTTAGGAGGAATATCATGATCAACATTAAAGAAAACCCTGAACTGAACGTGCTGAACCATTCCTGTGCCCATCTACTGGCTCAGGCGGTTTCGCATCTTTATCCGCATGCCAAATTCTGGGTCGGTCCGGTCATCGAAGAAGGCTTCTATTATGATATAGACTTAGGCGATGACATCATCAACGATGAAGCGATCGAAAAACTGGAAAAGGAAATGAAAAAGATCGCGAAAGACGGCAAACGCATTGTCCGTCATGAACTGACCAGAGAACAAGCGCTTGAAATGTTCAAAGATGACGAATACAAGCTGGATCTGATCAGCCATATGGATGATGACCAGGTCATTTCCTGCTATACGCAAGGCGATTTTACCGATCTCTGCAGAGGTCCGCATGTGGAATCAGTCAAAGAGATCAAGCACTTCAAACTGATCAAATATTCCGGTGCCTACTGGAAGAACGATGCCGACAACAAGATGCTGCAAAGGATCTATGGCGTCGCTTTCTATAACGAAGCGGATCTGGAAGCCTATCTTCAGGAACTGGAAGAAGCCAAGCAGAGAGACCATCGCAAGATCGGCAAGGAACAGGAACTTTTCATGACGCATCAGCTGGTCGGTCAGGGCATGCCGATGTGGCTGCCGAATGGCGCGATCATCCGCAAGGAACTGGAAAACTATATTTACGCCAAAGAAAGAGCTTTGGGTTACGAACATGTCTATACGCCATGCGTCGGCACAGTCGATTTATATAAGACTTCCGGACACTGGGATCATTATCAGGAAAACATGTTCCCGATGATGAAAGTCGAGAACGAAGAATTCGTCCTGCGTCCGATGAACTGTCCGCATCACATGCTGATCTACAAGAACAAGCTGCATTCCTACCGCGATCTGCCG
>CADBPB010000074.1 GCA_902796525.1 uncultured Erysipelotrichaceae bacterium
GCAAGACCCTGTCTGACCTGCGTCATTATCTAAAGGTCGTCGAGGTCGATCTGTCAGCCAAAAACTATGGCGATATCAATTATCCGCAGGTTCCTTCCAAGGCAATGGCAAACTATCGCAACGCCTTCTTACGTAACGACGAGGAGCGCTTCCGCGATTATTTAGGCAAACTCGTCAAAGGCGAGGCCAAAATCAATTCTGCCGCCTTGTATCCTTACGACATCGTAGAGAAATATCTCTACGGCAACAACGGTGCCGATACGGTTCTTGAGGAGCAGTGGAAGGCGCTGCCAAACTACGTCGAGGGGGATAGCCGTTTCCTGGTCATGGCGGATGTTTCCGGTTCGATGTATGGCCGTCCGATGGCGACTTCCGTCGGTCTGGCGATGTATTTCGCCGAGCGCAACAAAGGTCCGTTCGCCAACGCCTTCATGACCTTCTCTTCCAAACCGGAGCTGGTAACCATCAAAGGCGATACGCTGTATGATAGGATTAAATATATCCAATCTGCCGACTGGTCGATGAGCACCAATCTGGAGGCTGCCTTCTATCTGGTACTGCAGAGCGCCATCAATGATGAGGTCGCTCCGCAGGATATGCCCGATTCCATCGTGGTCATTACCGACATGGAATTCGACCGCTGTATCGAGGGCGATGTACTGTTCTATGAGCAGATGTCCAAACGGTTCGCCCAATACGGCTATACGATTCCCAATATCGTGTTCTGGAATGTCAATTCCCGTCACGATACCTATCACGCTTCTTACGACATGCCAGGCGTACAGTTGGCTTCCGGACAGTCGCCAAGCGTCTTCCAGTCGCTGCTATCCGGTGTCAGCCTGACGCCATATGAGTATATGCTTTCGGTCTTAAATACTGACCGTTACGCCGCTATCATCGTCTGATCGGGGTTCCGTCCCCGATCGGACGGAATACAAGAAAGGACTGTTATGTTAGAGATCAAAGGAATACACAACGAAGCCAAGGTCTATGCTTCGATCATCGAAGAAGAAGCGGTCGCCCAGATCCGCCAGATCTGCGATCTAGAAGCCTACGCTTCTTCCAGGATCCGCATCATGCCGGATGTCCATGCCGGCGCAGGCTGCACGATTGGGACCACCATGACTCTTCATGGCGCGGTCACTCCGAATATGGTCGGCGTCGATATCGGCTGTGGAATGGAAACGGTCATGATCAAGGAAAAAGAAATCGACTTCGCAAAACTGGACCGTCTGATCAAGGAAGAGATCCCTGCCGGGATGAATGTACGAAGCAAGAAACATCCCAATGCCGATCGGACGTCCGTGATGTCTCTTTGTTGCATGGATCATATCGAGCATCTGGAAAAGGAACTGAAAGCGATCGGTACCCTGGGCGGAGGAAACCACTTCATTGAAATCGATAAGGATGAAGAAGGGAATCTCTACATCGTCATCCATTCCGGATCGCGACATCTGGGCAAAGAAGTCGCCGAGATCTACCAGCAGTTCGCCTACGATCAGCTGAAAGGAATCTACCGCGGCGATCTGAACAAACTGATCGAAGAGATGAAGACGCAAGGCAAAGAGAAAGAGATCGCTTCCGTCCTGAAAGAACGGAAAGAAAAAGCCAAGACAGAGATACCGAAAGAACTGGCTTATGTCCAGGGCGATCTCTTCGAGGACTACATCCACGACATGAGGATCATGCAGGAATACGCGGACATCAATCGCAAGACGATGATGGAGATCATCCTGGAAGGGATGGGACTGACGGTCGCCGACCGGTTCACGACTATCCACAACTACATCGATACGGAAGCGATGATCCTGCGTAAAGGCGCCGTTTCCGCCAAGAAAGGCGAGAAACTGCTGATCCCCATGAACATGCGCGACGGATCGCTGATCTGCATCGGCAAAGGCAATGAGGACTGGAACTGTTCCGCTCCCCATGGGGCAGGACGTCTGATGTCCCGTTCCAAAGCGTTTCAGACTTTGAGCATCGAAGAATTCGGCCGCCAGATGGAAGGCATCTACACGACGACGGCCAATGCGAATACATTGGATGAAAGTCCGATGGCTTACAAGGATATGAGCGATATCATCGCCAACATCGAGCCGACCGCTGAAATCGTCAGGACGATCAAACCAGTATACAACTTCAAGGCAGAATAAACATAAGAAAACATCGTTTCATGGAAGAAGCGATGTTTTTATTCTGTGACAGTAACAGTTTATAATGAATATAGATTTCAGAAAGAATCAGGAAGAGTGGAAACATGAGTAATATAGCCTACCAATTCCAACACCGCGTCTTGCCCAACTGGGCATTTCATTCCGAGCACTTTTTTAATGATCTTGTGAATGTCGGCGTAAAAGAAGTGCTATACAGCGCAATCAGTTCCGTATATAAAGACCAGAACGAAGAGCTTCCTTATACGAAGGATGATTTCGGCGGTTTCTATGCATGGCTTGATGATGAAACGATCGTTGTCACGTTAAGATTCCCTAAACCGGAAGCGACGCCTCTGTGTCACTCTGCCTATATCATCAAAAACATCAAGACCGGGCAGATAATGTACTATACGCTGGAAAAGGGACAGGATCCGACCGATGGAAGAGAGATGCAGTTTCTCTGCAGCTGGAACAGCGAAGGAAGACATCAGCAGTATGCCTCGGCTTATACCGAGAAAACGCATCTTGGCGATCTCTTGCTGATACGTTTCTTTTATACGCAGTTCAGGAATCTGCAAGGATTCAAACTGCCTGAACAGCCGAGAGAAGAAAACGCGAACAGCGCCGTATTCAAGTGTTCTGTATGCCAGAATGAGATCATCTATGATTCGTCGGGTATTACGGAAGGCGATCGGTTTCTGCTGATGTGCGATCGCTGCGGAAGGATACACGAAGTGAAA
>CADBPB010000075.1 GCA_902796525.1 uncultured Erysipelotrichaceae bacterium
GAAGGACACCAAGCACATTAACGAGATGGTCTCCAAGTATTCCGTTCCTTCCTACCTGGATCCCGATACGATCAGGGGGTACTACGACTTCGACAACAGCTACATTTCCGTCCTCAATTCCCGCAAACGCAACAGCGAAGAGATCCTGGAAGAACTGACGATCAACCCTGCTTTCGTGAAGATCGCCCAGACGGATGATGCGCGTTACCAGGAAATCATGAAGGAGATCATGGGAGCCTATCAGGAAAGAGTCAGGGAAGCGGAAGAACTCGACGAAGAGAATGTGGAGATCATCAGCAAGCAGTATGAGCAGTTCCTCAGCGATACCGATCAGCTGATCGAAAAACTATATAAAGAGAGCAAAGAGAAATCCGATGCCCGCAAGAGAGAGGAACGCATCAAGCTGGAAGCCCGCAAGGAGCAGAGAAAGGCAGATGCGGCGATGCGGAGCGAGAGAGTCGCGGAAGCATATGCGCTGCTGGATGAACAGCGCTATGAAGAAGCGAAACAGCTTCTGGAAGAGCTGGTCAAAAACGATCCTGACGATTCCATGATCTATCTGGGCATGATCCTGGCAGATATCCATAAGACGGATATCGACGGTCTGGTCGATTATTATATCCATCTGTATGACGAAGAAAAGACCGAGATCCTGGAAGCCTGTCCGGAAGAAACGGAACACATCCGCGAAATGGTGGACAGATATGCGTCAGACGACAAGGAAAAGGCCGCCGAGCTCGAGAAAGCCTATGCTTTCGACCGTTCCTACCAGTCAATTCTGAACTCGCGTATCATGGCTAAGCACGATCTGTATAACGACATCTACCAGAACAACTATTTCATCAACCTGGACCGTCTTGGCGATCCGGAAATCATCGGCCGGCTTGAGACGATCGTCGACGCCTATGATGCGAGAGTGGACGAGGCGCAGAAAGCCGATGACCGGAGGGTCGCTGAAATCACCAGAGACTATCGCGATCATATCAGCGCGGTAGATCAGCAGATCGTTTCCGGCAGCAAGGAACGCCAGGATGAGATCTCCCGTCAGAAAAAAGAACGCAGCAGAAGGATCACAAGCAACATCCTGAAAGTTGCGGGAGCTCTGATCCTGATCGCCGTTCTTGCCTATGTCGGTTACCTGAGGATCCTCGTTCCAAGCAGCCGCTACAAGGAAGCAGTGGCTTTGATGGAAAGCGAAAACTATGAAGAAGCCATCGCGATTTTCAAGGAACTGAACGGATTTCGGGATTCGGAAACGAAGATCGATGATGCGTATTACGAGATCGCCATGAAGAAACTGGACGAAGGCGAAGTCGTGGAGGCTTTGAATATCCTCAACAGCCTCAATATCGTCGGCATCGAAGACACCGTCAAAGAGCTTCGTCAGCAGCTGATGGAGAACATGGAGGTCGGCAATACGGTCGTCTTTGGCGAATACGAACAGGACGGAGACAGCAGCAACGGCAGAGAGATGCTGGAATGGGTCGTGCTGGATGTCGAAGAAGACCGGGCACTTCTCATCAGCAAGTATGTCATCGATGCCTACAGATTCGACAGTTCCCTGGAAACGATCTACTGGGAGAATTCCGAGATCCGTTTCTGGCTCAACGAGATCTTCGTTGGCAACGCCTTCTATCAGGAATCGCCATCCGACATCCTGCCATCAACGGTCATCAGCCATTATCTGGATGAAGATCCGGATGACGATATCGAAGCGGACGCCTACGAAACCACCGACCGGCTGTTCCTGCTGAGCATCGATGAAGTCGAACGTTATTATCCGACCGAACAGACGCGTACCGTTATGGCGACCCAAGCCGTGAGAAACGGCGAAGTGCTGCTGGAAGATGACGGACACAGCGGCTGGTGGCTGCGCGATGCCGGAGAAGACGGCACGACCTACTATATCTGGGGCTACGACGGATCGATCGTCACTTCCATGAACAGCATCATGCAGGGCATCCGTCCCGCCATGTGGATCAGACGGCCATAAACAAAGAAACTTGTTTCACGAAAGGATACATCGAAAGGAAGGTAACACTATGAAATATCTGATTATCGTATTACTGCTGGCATTTCTGATTTATGCTTTGTATTACTTCATCTTCAGAAAGAAAACGGATGCGACCCGCAGGGAATCGGGCTTGTCGCAGAAAGCGGAAGAAGTAAAGACGCATAGTCAGCTGCTGAAGAAACAGCTGAAGGAAGAAACCTCCGATCTGAAAGATACGGTGGAAGCCGTGCGTGAGAATGCGTTAAGAAAAGAAGAGAAGAGCGATGACAAACCGGAACAGAGCAGTCTCTTAAGAGAAGATCTGGCGGAAAAAGTCGCCGAGACCAGAGAGAAATCGCCGTTCGCTTTCGATGAAGTAAAGCACTCTCTGCAGGACAGCGCGGAAGATATGCTGATCAAGCCGGAACTCTTCGATGAGGGTCTGGCTCAGAAAGCCGAAGCGGTCAAGGAA
>CADBPB010000076.1 GCA_902796525.1 uncultured Erysipelotrichaceae bacterium
ATTGCGATCGTTTTCCTTGCGATGCGATGAAAGGTTTCTATGAAGAATCAGACAGCCACCGGCAAGCTTATTGCCGGATGTGCGATTTGAAGAATAACGGAGGATCGGCATGTCAAGCAAGACGATAAACGAACGGGAAGAAGAAATGGATCCCTTCACGGACGAAAGAGATGAACTGCTTCTGGAAAAAGACAGGGTTACGTTCTCGGTTTTGAAGCAGATCATGAAAAACTGCCAGTATGTATCAAGCGATCATGAGAAGCTGATCATCTGTTTCAGCTGCCTGCCTTTTCCGGTCTGGATCTGGACTGCGGATGATGCAACAGAAGCAGAAAAAGAAAAAGCATACCAGCTGACGATGCGCCGTTTTCCTCCGGAAGAAGCTTATACCTATAATCTGAAATACGATCTGGCGGAGTACTTTATCGAAAGATCATCCCAGGAAGGAAAAACGCTTTCCATCAGCATCGATATGTATGCCTATGAATGTTCCGATCCGGTGGAACCGGCATATATGGCCGATGGCTGTTTCCATCGATGCAAAGAGGAAGACATCGATGTTCTGGTGGCATTCATGGATCTGTTCCATCGGGAGATCGGCATCGATCAGCAAAGTCTCGCTTCCTATCGGAATACTGCTGAAGAAGATATAAGAAACGGATATCTGTATTTTTGGAAAAACAACACCGGGAAACCGGTCGCCTGCTGCCATTATCATCCCAATGGATCGATGGCATCGATCGGCCTGGTCTATACACGGAAAGAGGATCGCCGTCATCATTATGCGCAGAATCTGGTCTATCAGGTCACAAAGATCGCGATGGAACAGGGATATCTGCCGGTTCTTTATACCGATGCGAATTATCTGGCGTCGAATGCCTGCTATGAGAAGATCGGTTACCTTTTGAGAGGGAAGCTTTGCACGATCGGCCTTTCTTAAGCATTTAGACGTGTTTTCGTGAAGAAAACATGATGTTACAGAGAGTATAACAGGTCTGTCACGTTTCGTTTCTTGTGAAGCCTGAAACAAGGCCTTAAGATGAGTATGCGAACGACACAGACGCTTGTTATCTGGTCGAAAGCAAAGGCAAGCAGCTGCTGGTCAGAGTCTCGGACGAATTCATCGCGATGAGCGAACTGGCAAAGAGAGTCGATCCGAAACGTTTCATCATCGGAAACGATCCCTTTTCGAAAGCGGCTTATCGACTGATCTGAGCCAAGTTGCATCATCAGCAGATACTCCAAGGAATCGATTTCATTGCGATTCCTTTTTATGTATGGATATGTGTCCTGTATGTGGGAACCTGGTTCTTGCTATAATGTAGATTAAGAATACAAGGAGAACGGACGATGCAATTTGGAATGCCTGTGTTGATCGAAAACAAAACATTAAAAGAAAATGTTGATCTTTGTCGCAGCCTGGGTCTGCAGTTCGTCGAATTGAATATGAGTTTTCCCCAATATCAGCTGAAACAGCTGGAACAGACAGACGAACTGTTGCATATCGCTGAAGAAGCAGGCATCTATTATACGATACATCTGGATGAGAATCTGGACATCGCCAGCTTCAATCCGCTGATTGCGGATGCCTATCGGGAAACGGTACGGCGAACCATTGCCGTCGCGAAAAAACTTCTGCCGTTACGTGACAGATATGGCGACATAAGCCAGCCGATCACTCTGAACATGCATATGAATCATGGCATCAATGTCACTTTGCCGGATCGCATCGTTTCGCTTTATCAGTGCAACCAGGAGAACTATCTGCAGTCGTTCAGGGAGTTCCGTTCCCTATGCGATGAATGGATCGGTCCTGCAGAGATCATGATCGTCATCGAGAACACCGACGGTTTCCGGGATTATGAGAAACACGCGATCGAGATCCTTCTGGAAAGCCCGCATTTCGGTCTGACCTGGGATATCGGTCATTCGAAAGCGACACACGAGAAGGATCTTCCCTATCTGATGGAACAGCAGGAACATCTGTATCATTTCCACATCCATGACGGAACGGAAGATCCGCCGAAGAATCATCAGGCATTAGGAGATGGAACGATCGATCTGAAAGAAAGACTGGCACTGGCAAAAGCAAGGAATGCCCGTTGCGTTCTGGAGACCAAGACGATCGAAGCTCTACGTAAATCCGTCGCATGGCTGCATGAAAATACTTTGCGGGACTAAACCTGCTGAAATAAAGGAGTACTTATGATAATAGAAAACATTGTGGTCGGTGCGGGGAGCGAATTTCCGCTAAACGGCTTGCTGACACTGCCTGACGATCTGACACAGGCGGTTCCGGCCGTTGTCATGGTCCATGGCTCCGGTCCCAGCAATATGGATGAGAGAGTCATGAAACTGACGCCGTTCAAGGATCTGGCAGAAGGATTGGCAAAACAGGGGATCGCTTCGCTGCGCTATGACAAGCGGACCTTTGTCCATGCCCGGAAAATGGCGAAAATGAAAGGTCTGACGGTCAAAGAAGAAACGATCGAAGATGCCTTGTTGGCGATGGATCTTTTAAGAAACGACAGTCGGATCGACCCGGAAAGAATCTTTATCCTCGGCCACAGCATGGGAGCGATGCTGGCCCCGCGTATCGATGCGGAAGGTGGCGATGCCAGAGGACTGATCCTGCTGGCAGGAACACCGTTCCGTCTGGAAGAAATCGTTCTGAGACAGCTCAAACAAGCCAATTACCGAAATCCGTTACTGAAACGGATCATCGCTATGGAATCACGGATCTATACCAAGAAGTTCAGCAATCTTTATCAGTTGAATGATGATGAAGCCAGGAAACAGAAATTTGCCGGCAATCTGTCATTATATTACTTCAAAGAAATGGGACAGAAAACGGCCTCTGAATATCTTCTGGAAAACCGGAAACCGGTCCTGATCCTTCAGGGAGGAAGAGATTTCCAAGTGCTTCCGGATGAAGACTATCGCCGGTTTCAGGAAGAACTGGCACAACGGGAGAATACTTCGTTCAAACTGTATCCTGAACTGAATCACTGTTTCGTTCAAGCGATACAGGACGATATTACGAAAGCTTCCAAAGAATATGGGAATGAACGGCATATCGGGGAGGATGTGATCGAAGATATCGCCGATTTCATTCGCCACAGTTAAAACAGATATACTTATATGAAACAAGATTTCAGCAAAGATATCATCGGTTCTCTTGTAAAAGGTACGATCGACCGTCCGATCGGCAGCGCGCATTCGGATTATCCTGATCTGATCTATCCGATCAACTATGGCTATGTCGAGGGCATTCTGGCGGCGGATGGCGAAGAACAGGACGTCTATGTGCTTGGCTGCAATACTCCTTTACAAACATTCGAAGGCAAGGTCGTAGCGATCTATCATCGGATGAATGACAATGAAGACAAATGGATCGTATCTCTGGAGGATAGAGATTATTCGGATGAGGAGATCCTGGCAGCGATCGCTTTTCAGGAACGGTATTTCGAAGGCATGCTGATACGATAGAAGAATCCGTGGAGATACATTTGCATTGGAGGAATTGAAATGATTACGATTTTAAAAAAACGCTTCAGCGAGAATATGCAACGGCATCCCGGGCTGGATTGGGGCAATGTCGAAAAACGGCTTAAGGAAGCGCCTGAGACTCTGGAGATCCTGAAACGCATGGAAGAAAGCGGAGGCGAACCGGATACCATCGGATATGACGGATCAGGGAGACTGATCTATTGCGACTGTTCCGCGGAAACGCCTGCGGGACGAAGAAGTCTCTGCTATGATGACGAGGCATTGCGCAAACGGACCAAGAATCCTCCTGCCGGCAGCGCCGTTCATCAGGCACAGGAAATGGGCATCGCACTGATGGATGAATCGCTTTATCGCAGACTTCAGGAACTGGGAACGTTTGATTTGAAAACTTCCAGCTGGATCGCGACTCCGGAGGATGTCCGCGCATTGGGAGGCGCTTTGTTCTGCGAACGTCGCTATGGGAGGGTCTTCACTTTTCATAATGGCGCGGATTCTTATTATTCTGTCCGGGGATGGAGGGGATATATCAGTCTGTGAAAGGAATTCATAACGCTGAACTGCAATCGATTCAAAAGCGGAATCCAATCTGAAAGATCGATCCGATCAAACGATCCATCGGATTGGAGACATTTGAAAACCGGGACGGTTAGGCTCTAAAATGAATCATGGCAGAAAGAAGACAATAGGAATGAGATCATTTGGAAACTTGAAGATCACGGATTCAAAGCATCATGACGGCAGCGGCAAACAAAGAAAACGCTGTACGTTCTTTTCCTTCATCGTTGTTCTGCTGTCTTTCCTGTTGCTGTGTTCCTGTTCCGAAACGGCAAGAAAAGATAAGATATCGATCATCATCATTCCGAAATTCGAGATCGGAGAAATCACGGGGGATTTTCCTGGCGAAGCGCAGCTGTTTTATGAAAAATACTGTCAGGGCGGGGAAGAGATCGAACTGTCCCACATGCCTCCGACAGCACACTTTTATTACAATAAAGAGACCGGAGCGGCGATCCTGATCACAGGCGCCGGCAAGACGGCGGCAGGTCTGTCGCTGATGAATCTTTTGCTGTGTGATCGATACGACTGCTCCGACGCGTATATCGTATCCGTTGGTTGCGCAGGCGGCAGTTCGGCATTCTGCTCCCTAGGCGATGTTATCGTGGTCACGGCGGCATGCGACTATGATCTCGGTCATCATGTAGACGCTCATGAAAAGAGCAAAAGCGACGATTTCATCATGTGGTTCCCAAGCGACGATTCCAATGAATATGAACACCGATTGCTTAATGCCGATCTTTCGGAAAAGGTCTATCAGATGGTCAAAGACACACCTTTGCAGACAACGGAAAAAGCGATCCGTGTCATTCTGGAGAACTTTCCGGCGAGAGAGGAAAGCGAAGTGCTGCCGGTCGTTAGGAAAGGGACGACACTTTCCGGAGACAACTATTGGAAAGGCATCTACGGGCATGTCACGGCGGTGCATATCGCGGAGTATTATGCATGTCCCGACCCATACATGACGACGGAAATGGAAGAGATCGCCATCGCCAATACAGCAGCCTGTTTCGATATGCTCGAGAGAGTCGTCTCGCTGCGCGTCGTTGTCAACATGGATCTGTTCCTTGATGGCGAAACGCCTGAAAGCACCTGGGGAGGATATGACAATTACAACGATAAAGTCCAGAGAGACAACGACGAGACATTGGATATCTTCGAACCGGCGATGCATAATCTGTTTGATACAGCAAGCATCGTGATCGATGCTGTACTTGCCGGAGAACTGGATTAATGGGTAGAGTCAGATCTTTCAGACAGGAATCAAATGAACCGAGCGAAGATAAAACAAGAATGAAGAAAGTACGGAATCAACCGTACTTTTCATATGCCATTGGATCCTTTTTTAGATAATCGGTTTTTATGTGAAGCAAACTTGATTGACGGAAAGAACCATAATATAATAACATTTGTTATAGTATCGGAGAATAGATGCCAAAGAAACCTGCTACGACAAGAGAAGAAATAATAGAAGGAGCTTTCCAGCTGATTAGAAAGGAAGGCTTTTCGTCTTTTACGGTTCGAAGACTTGCAGAGGAACTTGGCTGCTCAACACAGCCTATCATGTATCAGTTTCCTGGCTTGAAAGAACTGACTGATCTGGCATATGAAAGAGCAGACCTGTTTCATACTGAATATATAACCACAAATAATGATTTCATGGAGATTGGATTGAGATATATCAAATTTGCCAGTGAAGAGACAAATCTGTTCCGTTTTCTTTTCCAGTCCGGTCGTTTTGATGGCTTAGACCTGATCGGCATGATTCGGGATAATGTCGATGATTCGGTCATTTCTGCTGCTGCCAAGGATATGGAAATGTCTAAAACAGAAGCGCTGGACTGTTTTGAGGTGCTGTTTGCCATAGTTCATGGATATGCCAGCCTAATCGCTAACAATGCGTTGGAATACGATGAGGCGTCATTAAGAAAAACGCTTGATTTGGTGGCAGAAGGTCTCATGGGAAACAAATAACGATGCTTTTATGGAGGATAATTTATGAATAGAACAAATAAAGGCAGGATTCTTACGATCATCGGCATTGTCGTCATGACCGTGCTGGTGTTGACAAGAATACTGTTTACCCATCAGTTCACAGAGTATTCGCTTGTATCAGGTATTGCATTCTTCTTCATTGTCGAATGGGTCGTAAAAACACCGGATAACGAATCAGGCTTACGTTTTAAAACGTTCTTTGACGATTTAAAGAAGTGCGGCTCGCTTCTATGGCTCATCATACCCATTATTTCTTCATTGGTATCGATCGTTCTGGGAACTGCTATGTTTGGCCGTCAGTATGTCGATCATGTTCTGGGAAGATCCGATTCAATCCTTAATTTCGAAAACATACTGATTTTAACCGGCCAGTTTATCATTGGAGCTTTGGGCGAAGAGATTGCTTTCCGCGGATTTTTTACCGGAAAAGGAATGAAGATTTTCGGATTCTGGCCTGCTGCACTGGCATCTTCCGCCGTGTTTGCCTTAGCTCATCTGGCAAGCGGAAATACGGCAGTCGTGATTTATGATCTTACAGGGATTTTAATTGATGCCATCATTTATTCTTTAATCATGAGAAAAACAAACAACTGTCTCATCAGTGCCGTCAGCCATTTCCTTGTGAATATGTCGGGGATGATCATTGTGTTTGCTTGTTTCAGATAAAACAGCTCAATTCAAAAAATGAAAAAAGTACGGTTTGTTCCGTACTTTTCATATTCTATGGTCCTCCGAGTCGGAGTCGAACCGACATGGGTTGCCCCACACGAGTTTGAGTCGTGCGCGTCTACCTATTCCGCCATCAGAGGAATGCTTTTATATTATAGCACAATGATATAACTTTGATAAAATATTGTTGATGAATCTGGAAGACCTTAAACTGACGCCAAAAAGAAGGGAAATCTGCGAACGTCTCGATCTGCACGACAGCAGCGATATCCTTTCCTATTATCCTTATAGATACGAAGAATTCATATCTGTACACTATGATGATTTCCGTGTCGGATCACAGGTCTGCTTCTCTGGCGAACTGGTGAGTTATCCCAGCACGTTCCGCAAAGGAAGACTGGCTACGACCCGTTTCAAAGTGCTGTATGAAGAAGAAGTGCTCACCGTAACGATATTCAACCGTCCATGGATCAGGAATCTTGATACGAATCAGGTCATTACCATCATAGGCCGATATGACGGAGCGAACAAAATCACCGCTTCCAACTACTACACGAATGACGTTCTAGGAACGATCATTCCTTCTTATCCAAGCAAAGAGGGCATTTCGCAGAATGAGATCAAGAAGCTGATCGCGTATGTCATGACAAAATGCGGTGACGAGCTGAAGGACGATCTTCCGGAAGAACTGAAAAAGAGCCATGGCCTGATCGATTATAAGACAGCGATTGAAAACATCCACAGGCCTTCGAACAAAGAGCTTTTAAGCAAAGCGCTGAGCCGTCTGAAATACGAGGAATTCCTTCGTTTCTATCTGTCGCTGAGCATCCTGAAGGGGAATACCACCGAAAAAATGAAAGAAGCCAAACGGTTTGACGATGCAGATATCGACGCCTTTATCGCCTCCTTAGGTTTTTCTTTGACCGAAGACCAGCAGACTGCCGTACAGGATATCCTGAAGGATCTGCGTTCGGAAAAGATCATGTACCGGCTGGTACAGGGCGAAGTCGGTTCCGGAAAGACCGCCGTTTCGATGATCGGCTTGTATGCAAATCATCTGGCAGGATACCAGGGAGCGCTGATGGCACCGACGGAGATCCTGGCAAAACAGCACTATGAATCGCTTAAGAAACAGTTTGAGCCGTTTGGAGTGAATGTAGGTCTGTTATATAGCGCGATAGAAAATGATAGAGATATCAAGAAATCGCTGGAGAATGGGGAGAACGATGTGATCGTCGGGACGCATGCGTTATTCTCTGATGATGTCGGATACAAGAATCTGGGGCTGGTAATTGCGGATGAACAGCACCGTTTCGGCGTCCGGCAAAGACAGGCATTGAAAAGCAAAGGCCACAATGCCGATTTCATCATGATGTCGGCGACACCGATCCCCAGGACCCTGGCTTCATCGATCTATGGCGATATGGATGTATCGACGATCGCGACCATGCCTGCGAACCGCAAGGGATGCAAGACTTATCTGATCCGGCAGAACAGCATCATCTCGATCCTGGATCAGATCAAAACAAAACTCGAAGAAGGACGGCAGATCTATATCATCGCTGCCGCCATCAGCAGAAACGAAAGCTACAAAGCCAAAGACGTCGAAGGGCTTTATGAATCGTTAAAGGATGTTCTGAAACCATATCGGACCGAACTGCTGCATGGCCGTCTGTCCAATGAAGAAAAAGACAGGATCATGAATGATTTTGAGAATAACCGCATCCAGGTGCTGATCTCTACGACGGTCGTGGAAGTCGGGGTCAATGTGAAGAATGCGACGATGATGATCATTTACGATGCGGATAAATTCGGATTGTCCCAGCTGCATCAGCTGCGGGGAAGGGTACAGCGTTCCGTCTATGAAGGCACCTGCTATCTGCTGACGGATGCCCAGGAAGAAGAGACCCTGAACCGTCTGCAGATCCTTTGCCGTACCAACGACGGGTTCGAGATCGCCTATGAAGATCTCAAGATGAGAGGTCCGGGGGATATTCTCGGCACGAGACAAAGCGGCCTTCCAACCTTTATCCTCGGCAACCTTCTCGAGGATACGCGCTTTATCGATGCCGCCAGGAAAGACGCCAAGCTGATTGCCGATCACTTGGAGAAGGAAGACTATAAAAACTATTATGATAAGCTCAGCAAACTGACTGCGAAAAACTATCTGGGCTAGGTTATAATGTTGATATGAACGTTTACGATTTTTTGGATGAATATGAAATACCATACAGCGATAAAAAACTGATCGATCAGGCTTTTGTGCATTCTTCTTACGTCAACGAACATAAGGATGCGATCGGCAACAACGAACGTCTGGAATTCATGGGAGATGCCGTATTGCAGGTCTATTCGGCAGACCGTCTCTATCATATACAGCCGGAACTGCCGGAAGGCCTGATGTCGACAAGACGTTCCAATCTGGTTTCTGAAAAAGCCCTGGCGCAGATCGTCCGCGAGAACGGACTAAATGAATTCCTGCTGCTGGGCGCAGGAGAAGAAAAAACCGGAGGAAGGGACAGGGATTCGATCATCGCCGACATGTTCGAGGCGTTCATCGGAGCGATCTATCTCGATCAGGGGATGGATGTCGCGTTCTGTCTTCTTGATGATCTTATGCAGAAACATATCGAGGAGATCGATGAGAAGACTTATGATTATAAAACCAGACTGCAGGAGTTCGTTCAGGCGGATTCCCGAAAGTCGATCGTTTATGAGACCGTTTCCGTGGAAGGTCCGAATAACAGTCCCCGTTTCGAAGTCGTCGTCAAGATCGACGGTCTGACTTATGGCAAAGGCGTCGCTTCCAGCAAGAAGCAGGCACAGAAGAATGCAGCGAAGGATGCACTCGAAAAACTTGCATGAATTTTGATATCCGTTATTTCATCGATGAGTTTCATTATACCGACGATAAGGCGGCTTTTTTAGCCGATTTCAGGGTCGTGGATGTCCTGTATCGCAGGAGTCTGGATTTCGCTTATATCAAAGCGGAAAACGGCAAGGTGCTGCCTTACGGGATCTATATGGATCTGATCAGCTACTTCAATAAACACGGCTTGAACAATCTGAAACTGTACATCAAAGCCAAGGATCAGGAACTGCCGATCAAAGAGATCAATCTCTATCTGGAAAGCTACGCGCATGATCATGACGCATTCCGGACCTGCGTGCCTCTGATCAAAGAGGATGGTTTCGTTCTATCCTATACGGATAAAGAGGAATATGAGAAAGACCGGGAGAATCTGGATGATCTGAAGCTCTATTTCTATGACCTCGGCTATCGCAAGCAGATCGATATGCAGCACAAGGAGATCGACCGCGAGCCGATCATCGAAGAACGGCAGGCGATCGCTGTTGCCCGGCCGAAAGCCGAAAACAAAAGGGAAGATAAGCCCGCTCAGCAGCAGAATCAGTACCGCAGCCGCAAGAAAGAATACCGGGAGCTGAAATTGAGCGATCTTTTCGATGGCATCGAATCGGTCAAATGCCGGGGCAAGATCTTCAAAGTGGATGAACGCAAGACCAGGACGGGCATCACGATACAGACTTTGTATGTGAAAGATGAGACGGATGCGATCGTCGTCAAGGTCGTGGAAAACAAGCGGTTCAATGCCGAGATCCTGAAACAGAACAAGGAAGGCCAGTGCGCTTACTTTTATGGTAACTATCATTTCGATCAGTATGCCAGAGATGTGCTGTTCGAACCTGATCAGATCGAATACATCGAGGATTTCGATGTATTGAATGATGAAGAACCGGAAAAGCGCGTAGAGCTACATGCCCATACCAAGCTGTCGGAAATGGATGGCGTGTCTTCGCCGGAAGAGGTCGTCAAAGCCGCCTACAAGATGGGACACCGGGCAGTGGCGATCACCGATCATTTGTGCCTGCAGGGTTTCCATGAAGCATATGGCGCTTATAAAGGAATCAGAAAAAAGAATCCGGACGTGGATTTCAAAGTTTTGTACGGCTGCGAAATGAACATGGTCTCGCCGACTTTGAATATCGTATACAATTCGAACGATGATCTTTTGAATGATCTGGAATATGTCGTCTTTGACTTGGAGACCACCGGTCTTTCGACCAGGTATGACTATATCATCGAATTTGGCGCGGTCGTGATGCGAAAAGGCAGCGTCGTGGAAGAAAAGGACTTCTTCATAAAGCCGATGATCGACCTGTCTTCCAATATCAAGAAACTGACGCATATTTCGGAGGATGATCTGCGTAATGCCAGAACGTTTGCGGAATGCAAAGACGAGATCTTTGATTTCGTCAAGGATCGGGTGCTGGTTGCTCATAATGCTTCCTTCGACTTCGGCTTCCTGAATTCCGAACTGGCCAGGATCGGAGAGGAACCTTTAAAAAATCCGGTCATCGATACTCTGGATCTTTCACGGTCGCTTCTTAAGAACCGGAGAGCCTACCGTCTTGGCAATATGTGCCGGGCTTACAATATCCCATACGATGAAGATATAGCGCACCGTGCCAATTATGATGCCGATGTGCTGGCTCAGGTCTTCAATTTCATGTTGAAGGATCTGGCAAAGGCGGGAGTCAGAACCTTGAATGATCTGAAAGATTTTCAAGATGACCAGGCTTTTGTCAAGAACAGAGCCTTCCATACGACGGTTCTATGCAAGAACTCGGAAGGCTTGAAAGATCTGTTTAAACTGATCTCGATCTCCAATACCGAAACGCTGGCCGTTTTCGGCAAAGCCAACACCAAGGATGCGAATTCCGAATTCATCGCGGAACCGCGTATCTTTAAAGAAACGATCGCCGCCCACCGGAAGAATCTGCTGATCGGTTCGGCATGTCTGAATGGCGAAGTGTTTGAAATCGCGTCGACGAGATCCAGGGAGGATCTGGCGGAAGCCATCTCTTTTTACGACTACATCGAGATACAGCCACTAGAGAATTACCGTTTCTTATACGAAGATAGGGAACTGTTTGATAAGGAAAGGCTGAAGCATTACCTGCGGGATATCATCGATGAAGCCTTGAGGCAAGGCAAGACCGTCGTAGCGACGGGAGATGTCCATTATGTATACCGCGATGAAAAGATCCTTCGCGATGTCTATATTTCGGCACAGGCGATCGGCGGAGCCCATCATCCTCTCTATCTTTTCGACAAAGAAAAACGGGCGAAACAGGTCACCCCGGACCAGCGTTTCCTGAATACCAGAGAAATGCTGGAAGCATTCGCGTGGCTGGAGGATGAAAAGCTGATTCG
>CADBPB010000077.1 GCA_902796525.1 uncultured Erysipelotrichaceae bacterium
CTGTTGGGAGGCATGCCGATGGAATATCCTAACGAAGAGAATATGAGCCTGGATGAAATGGAACACCACAGATGGGAGCATAGTCTTATATCCGAAGGATCAGTCTCTTTTCTTCGCGGTCTGCCAAAAAGAATTGATTTTATATCCGAGGGTCTTAGTATATCAGTCATGCATTCCTGCATGGATGAGAACGGCCATTATTCAAAAGCCAGAAAAAATCCCACAGAATCTGATTTAATAGCCATGTTTGCACATGTGAAAAGCGACATCATAATCTATGGACATGATCATAACAGAAACATCTGCAGGGGAGATAAGCTGTATATCAATGTCGGTTCTCTTGGCTGCCCTTCAAAGGATCGCAATATTGCGCGGGCAGGCGTTTTGAACGTGGAAAACGGCGAGACCTCGATTGAATCGATCGATGTCATATATGATGCTGATGCAGTCGTTCGGCAGATAGATGAGCTGAATTATCCCGATGTTGAAAACATTAAGAAATACTTTTACGGTCTGTAAGATACAGATGTTTTTTTTCTTGGGAAAATAACGATCTCGCTCATTATTTTGGCACATCTTGAGATGTGCTTTTAATCTGAAACCGACTAGACAAAAAGCCCGTAAATCGGGCTTAGAAAGACTTAAAAATGGTTGAAATCGAAAGAATAATGACAATTCCGGAATAAAACGTATGTTGTATTGCCGTTTTGTTTTAAAATAGTAATTGTTAGTACGTATGAGATTCAATACGAGAAAAATAAAATCGAAACGATATGATATCGTCATCCTGTCAGTGATTGCGGCTGTTTTGATGGTCCTTTTTATCATATCCGAGTGCATATTGCCGTCGGCTGACATATCGATTACAGGGAACGGACGGTTTTTTTCCTCGACAGTGATCGCTGAAACCGGAACGGCAAGACCATCTGTCAATGGATATCTGCACGTGGAAGGTACACAGCTTGTCGACGAAAACAATGAACCGGTCATTCTGAAAGGTATCAGCAGCCATGGCTTGACCTGGTATCCGGATTTTATCGATGAAAAACTGTTTGCTGATCTTTCCGAACAATGGGACTGCAATCTGATAAGACTGGCTGCATATAGTTCAGAATATTGCAAAGGCTACAGGCAGCAGACCATGGATGTTCTGTTCCGAGGAATCGAAGCAGCCATTCAGGCAGACATGTACGTCCTGGTCGACTGGCACAGCATGGTTGATGAAGATCCCAATGCTTTTCTTGAACAGGCCGACGATTTCTTTTCAGCCGTGATCGATCGGTATGGAACTTATCCGAATCTCATCTATGAGTGCTGCAACGAACCGGGAGGGGACTGGTCTGTCATCAGGAATTATTGCGAAGAAATCATCCCGGTCATCAGGGAAAAAGATCCCGATGCTTTGATTATCATCGGTACGGCAAACTACTGTCAGGATCTGTATTATCCATCAATGGAACCTGTTGAGTTCGATAATGTGATGTATTCGGCTCATTTTTATACCGCCAGTCATGGCAAGGAATTGCGCGAGCAGATCGAGAAAGCGATTGGAAAAGGCCTTCCTGTTTTCATCAGCGAATGCGGTTTATCCGAAGCATCCGGTGACGGCAGGACGGATTTCATTTCCGCTGCGCAATGGTTTACTTTTGTCGCCAATGAAAACCTGAGCTATGCCATCTGGAGCCTTTCCGATAAAGATGAGACCTCGGCTTTCTTCTGCCCGGGAACACCGATCGAAGATGCGCTGGCGGATAAGAATCTCACGCCGGTCGGCAAGTGGGCCCGTTCTCTTATGAGAGGAAGCGATCCGTTTGCGATCATCCCCGACCAGACGGAACGGAAAACGGATGCGATCAGTGTTGCTTTGCGCAAACTCAAAGAAGCAAGCAGAGAGGATTCGTTACGTAACTGGCTGAAGACGGCTGAATTTGTGCTGCCGCTCTTATTGGCGATGATCCTGATGGGCAATCTGCTTGATAGAAAGACGAAAAACCCGACTTATGCCGATCTGGCCGGTGAAAAGCGTGCTTCTAAAACAAACATCCTTCATCGCATCGTCATCTTTTTAAGCATCTTCTTTACGACCATGTATCTCTTATGGAGGATCCTTTATTCATTGCCTGTTAAGAAAGGAATCCTTCCGCTCATGGCGGGCATTATTCTATTGATCGTTGAGATTCTCGGTTTTATCGAATCGTTGATCATGTACGAGGATCTCATGCATATGCGCCTGTATGATGTGCCAAAGATCGGCGATGACGAATATCCTGATGTCGATATCTTTATCGCGACATACAACGAGGATGAAGAACTGCTGTTCAAGACCGTAAACGGCTGCAGACATCTCGAGTATCCGGACAAAAAGAAGGTTCATATCTGGCTCTGTGACGATAACCGCCGTCCGCAGATCAAGAGACTGGCAAAGAAGATGAAAGTCGGCTATTTCGACCGTCCGGATAACGACGGCGCCAAAGCAGGGAATCTGAATCATGCGATGTCGCTGACGTCTTCTCCCTACGTCGTGACGCTGGATGCGGATATGATACCGCGCAGCTGTTTCCTGATGAAGACCATTCCATTTTTTGTGGATGCCGAAAAAAGGAATAAAGATAAAGATAAAAAAACCAAGCTAGGGCTTTTACAGACGCCGCAGAGTTTCTACGATGCCGATGTCTTCCAGCACGCTTTGTATTCTGAAAACAACGCTCCGAACGAACAGGATTTCTTCTATCGCACGATCGAAGTCGCCAAGACGTCGACCAACAGCGTCATCTATGGCGGATCCAATACGGTTATTTCAAGGGAAGCCCTGGAAGCGATCGGAGGCTTCTATACCGCTTCGATCACCGAAGACTTCGCTACCGGGTTGCTGATCGAGTCGGCAGGTTTCGTTTCCCTGGCTTTGCCGGAACCGCTGGCCAGCGGCATGGTTCCCAAGACATATCAGGAGCATATCAAGCAGAGGACCAGATGGGGCAGAGGCGTCATTTCGACTGCCAGGCAGCTTCATATCTTCACTCGCAAGGGATTATCCATCAGGCAGAAACTGAGCTACTGGAGCTCGGTCGTCTACTGGTATTCACCGATCAAGAACCTGATCTATATGCTGTCGCCATTGCTGTATGCGGTTCTCAATGTTCCGATACTGATCTGCAGCTGGAGCGAACTGCTGGTCTTCTGGCTGCCGATGTTCCTGCTGCAGGATCTCACCTTGCGGCTGGTGAGCCGCAGTTCCATTTCAACCAAATGGAGCGGCATTTACGAGACAAGCGTCATGCCGCATCTGCTGCTTCCGATCTTGAAGGAACTCTTCGGAATCACTTTGTCCAAATTCAAAGTGACTGATAAATCCGGCAGGCAGATCAGACGCAAGACCGATACGAAAGCGCTGACGCCTTTCCTGATCCTGCTGATCGCCCATATCGCGGGATTTATCCGTATCTTCCTGCTCGTTCGCAATGAGCCTTCCATCGGGCTTGCCAGCATCCTGTTCTGGATGGTGAGGAACTGCTATTTCATCATCATGTCGATCTTCCTGATCGATGGCAGAGAGATCGAGAAAGAGACAGTCAAAGTCAGAGATTTTGAACCGGTCCGGGTCATCGAAGAATCGAAAGAAACCTATGACGGCATCACCACACTTCTTACCGAACACAGCATAAGGCTTTTCCTTGATGATGCGCAGAGCCTGGAGATCGGCGAGAAAGCCACTGTAGTCATTGAAAACGAGAAATATAAAGCGGAACTCAAATGCATCGTTACCGATGTAACCATACTGAATTATTCCGATCAGCGGATGCATAAGCTGGAGATCCTTGATTTCAATGGCTGCTTCGAAGAATACCTGCAGATCCTTTACGACAGGATCCCGACGCTTCCGCAATCGCTGCAAAGAGATTTCGGTATCTTGAGACATTTCTGGCGCAATATCGCATTCCGTATCGCCAGAAGCGAAAAGTAAAAAAAGCGCGGTTCTGTTGTGTTTGTTATGCCAGAACAAAAGCGAACCGTTCCAGAAAAGCAGATGGAAAAAGGCCTGATTCCTATGAAATACAGGAAACAGGCCTTTGTGAATATTTAAATCTTATGCTGTACGAAAAGCGGAGATCAGTTTGTCTGAATCAGGCTTTGACTTCTGCGTTTCCGAGATCGTTGCCTTCGTTGAAGTTACGGGCGTTTTCCATTGTCGTAACGGCGATCGCCTGCATTGCTTCTCTGGTAAAGAAAGCCTGGTGGGAAGTCAGGACCAGCTGCGGAAAGATCTGCAGTCTGGCGGTGATGGAACTGCTTAAGGCTTCATCGCTTCGGTCGGTATAGACATTCTCGTCTTCTCCTTCGTAAACATCCAAGGCTACAGCCTGGAACTTTCCTTTCTTCAAGGCACGGATCAGCGCATCCGAATCGATCAGCGGCCCTCTGGCCGTATTCACCAGCATGACGCTATCCTTCATCTTGCTGATCGCTTCTTCGTCGATCAGGTGATAGGTTCCGTTTTCTCCCATGATCAGCGGAGCATGCAGAGAAATCAGATCTGCTCTGCTGAGCAGTTCATCTTTTTCGACATAGGTGAGAAGACCTTCTTCCACAAGTTTCTGGTTCGGATAGGCATCCCAGCCGATGACGGTCATGCCATAACCTTTCGCTATCCTGGCAAAACACTCGCCGATCTTGCCTGTTCCCATGACGCCGCAGACCTTGTTATGAAGATCGACACCTAATAATCCGGATAAGGCGAAGTTGTTATCTCTGACTTTGCGATCCGCTTTGTGCAGCCTTCTGTTCGCTTCCTGGATGATCGCCATGGCGTGTTCCGCAACCGCGTACGGTGAATAGGCAGGCACTCTGGCGACTTTGATGCCATATTCTGCGCATGCTTTCAGATCAACATTATTAAAGCCCGTACAACGCAGTAGGATCACTGTGACGCCATCTTCATGCAGGACTTTGACAACTTCAGCAGGAGCTTCTTCGTTCACGAAGATGCAGACGGCGTCATAACCCTTGGCCAGCGAAGCCGTTTCCAGAGTCAGTCTGGATTCCAGATAGGTGATCTCGCAGTTGTAAGTTCCCGGCCCTTTCTCTTTCTCGAGTTCCGAAAAG
>CADBPB010000078.1 GCA_902796525.1 uncultured Erysipelotrichaceae bacterium
TCTGCAGATCGCAGCCAGAGAAGCCGAATCCGCAAACAAGGCGAAGACCGATTTCCTCTCTACCATGTCCCATGACATCCGTACGCCGATGAACGCCATCATAGGCCTTACGACGATCGCTGAAAAGAATCTGGGAGATGTCGATTCGACAAGGGAAAGCCTTCGGAAGATCGGTCTTGCCAGCAATCATCTGCTGACGCTGATCAACGACATTCTGGATATCTCCAAAGTCGAAAGCGGAAAACTGAAACTGAGTCCTATGAAGTTCTCTATCGTGGAAACGGTCGAGAACCTTGTGAATATTTCACAGCCGATGATCAAGGAAAAGAACATCAGATTCAATTTCCATATCAATGAGATGGAAAAGGAATATCTGTATACAGACCAGCTTCGTCTGAACCAGATCTACATCAACATCCTCTCCAATGCCATCAAATACACGGAACCGGGAGGACAAGTCAGCGTAGATATGCGGGAGGAGAAGAGTGATAAACCCGATTGCATACGGCTGGTTTATACCGTATCTGATACGGGCATCGGCATGAGTCCGGAATTTATGGCGAATATGTATCAGCCTTTCTCGCGCCAGATAGACAGCCGTGTCAACAGCATCCAGGGGACCGGTCTTGGCCTGGCTATTACGAAACAGATGGTCGAACTGCTTGGCGGTACGATCGATTGCCAGAGCGAACAGGGAAAGGGAACGACTTTCACTGTCACGCTGGATATTCCGGTAGCTGAGAATCAGCGAGATGATATGCAGCTTGAACCGATCGAAGTCCTGATCGTCGATGATGATGAGATCATGCTTCAGACGGCCGCCAATACCCTCAGATCTCTTGGCGCTTCGGCGGAACAGGCAAGAAGCGGGTCGGAAGCGCTTGAAATGATCCGAAGCAGACATCTTTCCGGGCAGGATTACGGCGTGATCATGGTCGACTGGAAAATGCCTGAGATGGATGGCGCCGAAACGATCGGCAAGATCCGTTCGGAGATAGGTACGGATGTTCCGATCCTGCTGATTTCCGCGTATGACTGGTCCGATATAGAAGACACGGCAAAAGAGGCGGGCGCAAACGGTTTTGTCAGCAAGCCGCTTTTCCGCTCGACGCTCTACAACAAGATCAACGATCTGATCGGCAAAGAATCCTCCCATGAACCGGAAGACGATTACTCCGACTTGCAGGGACTGCATGTTCTTGTGGCCGAGGACAACGATATCAACTGGGAGATCATATCTGCCATGCTGGCGATGTTCGGTATCACTGCCGACCGTGCGGAAAACGGGCGGATCTGCGTAGATCGGATGCGTACGGCAGAAGAAGGCAGCTATCAGCTGATCTTTATGGATATACAGATGCCGGAAATGAATGGCCTGGACGCGACAAGAGCGATCCGGAACCTGGAGAATTCCTGGGCGTCTTCCATTCCGATCGTCGCCATGACGGCGGACGCATTCTCCGAGAATGTCACGGAATGTCTGAATGCAGGAATGAACGGGCATATCGCAAAGCCTGTCGATATCAAACTGGTCATCAAGGAGATTCGAAGAATCAAGGAAGAAAGGAAATAGCTATGAAAAAAACGATTTGTACGCTATTGGCAGTATTGCTGCTGGCGGGTCTGACCGCCTGCGGACCGAAAGAGCAGGAAACAGTGACGGAGGAAGGCTTTGTTCCTTCTCTGGACACTTCCGTCAACTGTTTTATCAACGTTGCCGGCGGTTACGATAATTTCGAAGCGCTGGAAGCCGAGTTCGATCACTTCAACGAGTATTATCCCAATGCGGAACTGAAATACACGAAGATCGACGACTTTAACAACATGATCGGTACGGTCCTGAATGGGGACGAGGCTCCCGATATCTATGTCAATTACTCATGGATGTATGGCCGCGAGCAGTATCAGTCATCCATAGACCATGCCGAGGATCTGTCCGATCCTGCGCTTGGCCTTGATCTGGACTGCATCCGCAGCAACATCATTCTGAATACGGAAGACGGTACGTTACCGATGGTCCCGGTTTTTTCAAATACCTATGGCATGCTCGTAAATAACGATCTGTTTGAAAAAGAAGGACTGAGCGTTCCCGAGACTTATCAGGAACTGGTGGAGGTATGCGAGGCATTCCGCGAAAAGGGCTATGAAAACCCGATCATGGGCTTCTGTAAAGAAGAGACCACATCTCTGTTTACCTTGACGATCTATCCGTTCTTCTGCGGAACCGTGGCACAGGATGCGGACGCGGTCAGAAAGTTCAATTCGATCGATCCTTCCGCCGGTGAGTATATGCGTCCGTCTCTGGAAAAAATCGTGCAATTCTTGAATGATGCGCATGTGGATCTTGAGAGCTGCGCGCAGATCGAAAACAACTATGACGCCGTGATCCTTCGCTTTTTCGAGGGCGATGTGCCCATGATGACCTGCTCGGGCGATACCGTCTCCGGAACCAAGAAGCGGGAAAGCCGTTCCGAGGCATTTATCGCCAATCCTTTTTCCTATGCTTTTGCTCCGGTTCCGATGTCTGATGAAGGCGCAAACTTCCTTGATATGCCGAATCTGCAGTTTTCTGTCAACAAAGACAGCCCGAATCTGGAGATGGCCAATGAATTCATGCGTTTCCTGATCACGTCGGAAGAACTGAACGAAATGGCACAGAAGAAAGGGCTTATGTCGCCGACCAGAGACTTGTCGTTCAACAGCATGTATGCCGCCTTCGGAACCATTCCGGAATCACGGATCCTTTCTCCGGAAGTCATCGGTCTGACAGACGATGCAGTCAAACAACTGAGACAGGCGGTCTACATGGTCGGAACCGGCGCGATGACCATTGACGAAGCAATTGCCGCCTTTGGCACTTTTAACAGATAGTCTGTCCGTCGTGAACGATTGAAAAAACATGATTATCTCCAACATTCGTTTGAACTACAGATCCCGCGGGGTCATAGGATATATCGGAGGATCTGCCTATGAGTAAAATAGAAATTATCGAACATCTTCTGGAACTATGCGCCGGAATCGGCGTGTATCTGATCGCTTTCAAGATGATCAGCGGCAACCTGGAAGCCGCCAGTTCCGAAAGGCTGAAAAAAACATTCGCCAAGATTTCCGACAACAAGATCATCGGTCTTTGCATCGGCATCATTGCCACCGTTCTGATACAGAGTTCCAGCGCCGTGACGGTCATGACGATCGGTTTCGTGAATGCCGGGATCCTTTCTTTGACCCAGGCAGCGACCATCGTTTTCGGCGGCGAGATCGGAACGACGGTCAGCGGGCAGATCGTAGCCCTAGGCTTGTTCAATGCGAAAACGGTGGATCTCAACATCCTGTTTTCCTCATTCGCCGGATTGGGCGTCATTATCTCATCGATCGCCA
>CADBPB010000079.1 GCA_902796525.1 uncultured Erysipelotrichaceae bacterium
ATGGAAAAAATACACGGAAAATGTTATAATTATAACGGATATGGCGATAATGAAAGAAGTAAAAATCGACAGTGAATTCATCACTTTGGGTCAGTTTCTGAAATTTGCTGATCTGGTCTCCAGCGGCGGCGAAGTACGCGCGTTTTTAGCCGAGAACGAAATAAACATCAATGGCGAAGCGGAAAATAGAAGAGGCAGAAAACTGTATCGGAACGACCTCATCTGTATCGGCGGCAAGCAGTACAAGATATGCTGATCAAAGAACTGAAACTATATAATTATCGCAACTATACCCGCAAAACCGTTTCTTTCGATCCTGAACTGAATATCATCATCGGTCCCAACGGGATAGGAAAAACCAATATCCTGGAAAGCATCATTATTGTGTCGAATACAAAATCTTTTCGCACAAACAATGATCAGAATCTCGTTAAAAAAGACTGCGAGTTTTCCAAGATCGAACTGTCATCCGATACCGACCGGTATAAAGTGGTTCTCGGAAACAAAAGCAAGTCGCTGTACATCAATGATGTCCTGATCAAGAAAAGCTCGGAGTTCATCGGAAAGCTGAATGCGATCCTGTTTAAACCGAACGATCTTGAAATCTTTGTCCAGGCACCGAACGAAAGAAGAAAAGTGCTGGACATCGAGATCAGCAAAGTTTCTCAGTCTTACATCCGGTCGCTGCTTCAGTACAACTACCTGCTAAAAGAAAAAAACAGGCTGCTGAAGGAAACGGAAGTGAACGAGACCTTGCTGGAAACCATCAACGAACAGATGGTTCCTCTGATCCGGACGATACTGGAAGAACGGGACTCTTTCTTCGAAACGATCAACCGGCATCTCTCTTCCTTCTACAACAAAATTTCCGCAGCCGACAGCGAGATCCGCATCGTTTACAGAAAATGCTGTGAAGCATCGGACATCGCCGACAGACTCCGGGACGCGAAAGAAAAAGATCTCTACTATCATTATTCGACCTTCGGCCCCCATCACGACGACTACGGTTTCCTGATGGATGGACGCGAACTGAATTCGATCGCATCCCAAGGCCAGAAACGGATGACCCTGATCGCCTTCAAGTTCGCTCTGATCGAGTACATCAAAGACAAAATACACAAGATCCCGATCGTCCTGCTGGATGATATCCTGTCGGAACTGGACAGAGAAAACCAGGAACGGCTGATCGGAATCATGCCCGCGGATGCCCAGGTCATCATCACCAACACCGATATCAAAGACCTGAACATCCATAAAAAATACAAGCTGATCGATTTAAAGGAGGAAGCGCATGTCTAATACCGCAATCAAACACGACAACTATACTTCGGATGATATACAAGTCCTGGAAGGCCTGGAAGCCGTCAGAAGGAGACCCGGCATGTATATCGGCACGACATCATCGACCGGTCTGCATCACCTGGTTTGGGAAATCATCGACAACTCCGTGGATGAAGCTTTGGCCGGCTATGCGCACACGATCGAGATCAGTGTAGACAACGATGACGTCGTCACGGTAAAAGATGACGGAAGAGGCATGCCGACAGAGATCCATCCCAAGACCGGTGTCTCGACAGTCGAGACGATATTTACCGTGCTTCATGCAGGCGGCAAGTTCGGCGGCGGTGCCTATAAAGTATCCGGCGGTCTTCACGGCGTCGGCGCTTCCGTCGTCAATGCCTTATCGGAATGGCTGGAAGTCACGATCCACAAGGACAGCAAGGTCTATTTCATCCGTTTCAAGGATGGCGGTCAGGTCGATGAGAAACTGAAGGAGATCGGCGAATGCGATCTTCACACGACCGGATCCACCGTACGGTTTAAAGCAGATCCCGAGATCTTTAAAGAAGGAACGATCTACGACTACAAAGTGCTTTACGACCGTATCCGTCAGATGGCCTTCCTGAATAAAGGCATTCATTTCATTTTCAACTGGGAAAAAGACGACGAACATAATGGTTCTCATTCGTTCTGCTACGAAGGCGGAATCAAGGAATATGTCGAGTTCCTGAATCAGAACGAGACCGTACTGTTCGAAGATGTCCTGTATTGCGACGGCTATGACAGCAGCACATCGATCGCTGTCGAGATTGCTCTGCAGTACAATACCGATTACAATGAAAAGACCTATTCCTTCTGCAATAATATTTTCACTCCGGACGGAGGTATGCATATCGATGGATTCCGGCAGACGCTGTCGCGTGTCATCAACGCCTATGCCAGAGAAAAGAACCTGATCAAAAAAGATGACGCGAACCTGACGAACGACGATTTAAGAGAAGGACTGACCGCCATCATTTCGGTCAAGCATCCCGATCCGCAATACGAAGGACAGACAAAAGGAAAACTGGGAAACGCCGAAGTCAGACCGGCAGTCAATAAGATCTTCGGCGACTTCCTGAAGCGTTATCTGCTGGAAAACCCGGATGTCGCAAAGATCATTATTGAAAAAGCGAAATCCGCTTCCGAAGCAAGACTCGCTGCCCAGAAAGCCCGCGAAAGCGTACGAAGAAAAGACGACTTCGGTTCCGGCAACCTGCCGACCAAACTGAAAGACTGCGCCTCGCGCGACCCATCGATCTGCGAGATCTATATCGTCGAGGGTAACTCCGCAGGCGGTTCCGCCCAGCAGGGAAGGGATTCCAACTTCCAGGCGGTGCTCCCGTTGCGCGGAAAGATCCTGAATGTCGAGAAAGCGAGAGAACACAAGATCTTCGATAATGCCGAGATACGCATGATGATCCAGGCATTCGGCTGCGGCTATAAAAACGATATCGACATCTCCAAGCTGCGCTACCACAAGATCGTCATCATGACCGATGCGGATGTCGATGGACAGCATATCTCCACGCTGATGCTGACATTCCTTTACCGCTATTTCAAACCGCTGATCGAGGGAGGCTACGTCTATATCGCGATGCCGCCTCTCTATAAACTGTTTAAAGGACAGAAAACATTAAGATACTGCTACACCGATGAAGAACTGGAACTCGCGAAACGCGACTTCGGTGATGAGAAATATGACATTCAGCGATACAAAGGATTGGGTGAAATGGATGCCAGCCAGCTCTGGGAAACCACGCTCGATCCCAAGACTAGAAGACTGAAGCTTGTAGAGATCGAAGATGCGAGAATGGCATCTGAGACGACGGAGCTTCTGATGGGTACGGACGTACCTCCCAGAAAGACATTCATTTACGAGCATGCAACTGCCGCAAATCTTGATATCTGATCTATAAACAAAAGCATACAGGTATTGTTATGGAAGAAAAGATAATCAAAACAGAATACTCGGAAGAGATGCAAAGATC
>CADBPB010000080.1 GCA_902796525.1 uncultured Erysipelotrichaceae bacterium
ATAAAGGATCTGCATGTCGATGTCTTTATTGGCGGGCACATTCCCGGCGATCATGCATCGGTCAGGGATGGCTGCGCCATCGTCAAGTCCGGTTTTTACGGATGCAGTCTGGGCCATGTGATGATCGGTTTTGATACCGATACCGGAAAAGTCCATTCTCTGGAAAACGAGATCATCGATGTCTTGCACGGTCCGTACAGACATGATCCGAAGATCGATGCTTTCGTACAGGAAGCGACGAAAGACTATGAATGCTACTACACCGAAGTGCTGGGGGAAGCCCTGGGAGATATCGAGATGCACCTTTCCCGTGAATCAGCGATGGGGGATCTTTTGAGCGATGCGATCAGAGAAGCGGCAGGAACGGATTTTGCGTATTTCAACTGTACCAGCTGCGGAAAAAAGATCGCAAAAGGTCCATTGACCCGTTACTCGATCCAGAAAGCGATGGCTTTCAATGAAAAGCTCCAGGTAACGGAAATGAAGGGTTCCGATCTTTATGAGCTGTTCGAGCTCGTTCATAGACCGGAGATCTTCGGAAACAATGCCGAGCTGATGTTTTCGGGATTGAAAGTCAAGATCGATCACCGCCTACCCGCAGGGCAGAAAGTCGTCTGGATCAGGGATCGGAACGACCGGGAAATCGATCGGGAACGGCGTTTCAGTGTCTGCACCAGCAGATATATGTCGACCGGAGGAAATGAAACAGATTCATTTACGGAAAGGTTTTCATGGAAGGAACTGGATCTCTATATCCATGACGCCATTGCCGGCTATATCCGAAGAGAAGGCAAGATCATCGGGAAACCGGATGGCCGTTATCTTTTTCTCGGAGAGCCGGAGAATGACAACAGTCCCTGGTGAAAACAGTTGCATTATTTTATAAAATAATATATGATTTATATGTTAATGGAGCGAGAAATCGCTCCTTCATTATTGTTTCGGAGGGTTATGAAAACAGAGAAGATCAGAAATGTATTGAATGAATACGCTGACAAGAATGGCTACAAACTGTTTGATGTCGAATATCATGCGAACGATCAGACGCTGTCCGTCATCTTCGATGAAGAATTCGATATGACAGCATTGGAGACCGTTTCGCAGGAAGTCTCGGATCTCCTGGATAAGTATGACGATGAATTCGCAGACCGTTATTTCCTGGATGTCTCGACCGTAGGCATCGAACGGCCGATCAGGAACGAAGAGGAACTGAAAGCGGCCATCGGTCAGTATATCTATGCGAGATGCAAAGAAGAAGAGTACTATGGCGATCTTCTGTCCTATGCCGAAGGAATATTGGAACTGCAGGTCAGGGATAAGACAAGAACGAAGAATGTTTCCCTGGCTTATGCAGATGTCAGAGAAATGCGATATGCCGTTAGATTTTAAAGGAGAGTAAATATGAGTGGCATTAGTTTAAAAAACAATAAGAACTTTATCGATGGTATGAGACTCTTCGAGGAAGACCGCAAGGTCGATCCGGAGTTCGTGCTGGATACGCTCAAGGAAGCGATCGCGAAGACTTACCAGAAGCATATCGACGCCCCGGAAGCGGCTGTCCGTGTCGTGATCGACAAGAACGAGATGCATGTCTACCATCAGCTGACGGTCGTCGAAGATGATACGGATACGTTCGATGAGACTTTGGATATCCTGCTGAGCGATGCGCTGCAGCTCAATCCGGAAGCAAAAGCCGGCGACATCATCGAAGAGGAAGTTGATTTCAATGAGATCGGCCGCACTTCGATCAATGTTGCCAAGCAGATGCTGAAACAGAAGATCAAGGAATACGAGAAACAGCGCGTCTACGATGAATACAAAGGTCGCGAGTATGATCTGATTTCCGGCATCGTCAAGACGATCGAAGACAAGTTCATCCTGGTCGACATCAAGAATACGATCGGTATCCTTCTGAAGTCGGAACAGATCCCGGGGGAACAGATCAGGGAAGGCCAGAGCATCAAGTGCGTGATCAAGGAAGTCTCGAAGAATTCCAAGGGATCTCAGGTCGTTCTAAGCAGAGCGGATGCGGTATTCGTCAAGCGTCTGTTTGAAAAGGAAGTCCCTGAGATCGCTCAGGGTCTGGTGGAAATCAAAGCAATCGCCAGAGAAGCCGGTGAACGTACCAAGATGGCGGTTTATTCGCGCAACGATGACGTGGATGCGATCGGTGCATGCATCGGTCCGAGAGGATCGCGTGTACAGGCGGTCATCAGCGAAGTCAAGGGCGAAAAGATCGATGTCTTCGAATGGAACGAGGATATCGGCGAACTGGTCAAGAACGCTTTGGCTCCGGCGGAAGTGAAAGCCTGCTTCTATGCGAGCGAGCTGACCGACCCGGAAATGACCGAGGAACAGATCGAAAAGGATACCCGCTTCAACAAGCGTCCGCTGGTCGTCGTCGTCGATGATGACAAGCTTTCCGTCGCCATCGGCAAGAGAGGCAAGAACGCCAAACTGGCTGTCACGCTGACCAACCGCAAGATCGACATCAAGACGCAG
>CADBPB010000081.1 GCA_902796525.1 uncultured Erysipelotrichaceae bacterium
CTGTTCTATTTCTATGAGAATTACTTTCATCGCGATATCATCGAATATCCGATCGAACAAAGAGAGATCACCGAGGACGGACAGTATACCACAAAAGATGATGTCGCGCTGTATCTCTTCACATATGGAAAGCTCCCATCCAATTTCGTCACGAAGACGGAGGCAAAGAAGAAAGGCTGGGATCCCGAGAAAGGCAATCTTGGCAAGGTCTGTCCGGGCTGCAGTATCGGCGGCGACCGTTTTTCCAACTATGAAGGCCATCTTCCTGAAAAGGAAGGAAGAAAGTACTACGAGTGCGATATCGACTACAGCGGCGGAGCCCGGAATGCGAAGCGGATCGTCTATTCCAATGACGGCCTGGTTTACTATACCGACGATCACTACAATACGTTTGAACTGTTATATGGAGAACCGTGATGAATACCGTTAAGATCCTGATGAGCGAACTCAATCAGAAACATGAAGACCTGCTTAAAGACATCCGGGAAGACGGAGATCTTTCCGCCATGGAAGATGTAGCGATAGAAATCGTCCTGGATGAGATCCCGGATGAGAGAAGCAGCGAGATCCTGAAGGAACTGAATCAGCTTTCAAAAGACAAAGAAGACATCGGGCTGGAATTCTATTATCCGGAAGAGGCCATCGAAGATGTGACCGTTCTCGATATCAGGGAACTGAACGAGCGCAAACACGAATATCTGAAGGAACTGTTCCGTTTCCCCGAGTACTACGGGGAGAATCTGGATTCCCTGTATGAGTGTCTGAGCGAAGCGAATGATAGGAAGATCGTCGTGACCGGCCTTGATGCGATCGATGATTTTTCTTTGAAGATCCTCAGCGTCATGGAAGATGTGGCGGAAGAGTATCACAACATTTCCCTGAACTATGACTATGACGAACTGCTGGAGGAAGAAGATTAAGACAGGAGGAAACTATGTCGAAGATATTGATCAGTGTAGATATGCAGAATGATTTCGTGGATGCCGCTTTAGGTACGAAAGAAGCGGTTGCGATCGTCCCTACGGTATGTGAAGAAATAAAGAAAGATTACGACCTGGTGATCGCTACCCGCGATACCCATCATGAAGATTACCTTGAAACCAACGAAGGGAAGCATCTTCCGGTCATCCATTGCGTTCAGGACAGCGAAGGATGGATGCTGAATAAGGAGGTCGAAAAGGCTTTGAGCGAAAGGGCTTCCGTCCGGATCCTCGACAAGCCGACCTTCGGCAGCGAAGAGCTTGTCCGGATCCTGAAAGAATATGACGAAACGGAACCGATCGAAAGCATCACCCTGGTCGGCCTGTGTACGGATATCTGCGTCGTGACAAACGCTCTTCTGGTCAAGACGGCCTTTCCGGAGATCCCGGTCATGGTCAAAGCGGACTGCTGCGCGGGAGTGACTCCTGAAACGCATGAGGCCGCATTGAAAACGATGCAGATGTGCCAGATCGAGATCATCTAGAGGTTCGGATATGAACGAAAGCATCTTTACGAACGGTTTGAATTCCTTCCTGATCAGTTCTGCGGCAACGGTCCTTTTCGCGTCGGTCGTCGATTTTCTTTGCAAGAGAGTAGCCAGCCGCTTCAACAAGAAATTCGCCGACAAAGTCACGACAAACCAGTACCTCTATCAGACGATACGCGCTCTGGTCTGGATGGTCGCCATCATCGTGATCATCCGCCAGATCAAGCCGTTAAGCAGTCTCGGGGATACGATCCTGGGAGCCACCAGCATCATCGCCGTCGCCGTCGGCATCGCCGCCCAGGCGACGTTCGGAAACTATATCGCCGGATTCTTCCTGGCTGTCCATCAGCCTTTCAAAGTCGGAGACATCATCTCCATCAAGGAGAAAGACCTCTCCGGCACCGTTCAGGAGATCACTTTCCGTCATACCGTCCTGCGGACCCAGGAGCAGACCGAGATCATCATCCCGAATACGGTCATGAATTCCGCCATCATCGAAGACATGTCCAACGGCAACTATTCCAAGGCGATCGAACTGAAGGTCGCAGGCGATACGGATCTAAAGAAGCTGCAGAAGATCATCACGGAACTGCTGAAAAAGGAAGAGCTGGTGAATCATGAAAAAGAAGCGAGACTGATCGTAAAAGGGCTGAACGCAGATGGCTACCAGATCAGCTTCCCAGTCTATACCGACAGTCTCAACGATTTCAGCGAGGCAAGAAACCGCCTGCTTCCGAAACTGTCGGAAACCTTAGCCAAAAACAAAATCAAGCTGATCTAATCCGCAGAAACAAACATAAAAAGGCAGTTCCGAATGAACTGTCTTTTATTTGTTCGCTGTTTCTTTTAAGCCGTTGATCAGATAAGAGATACCGTTGAACAGGTTGAAGAAAGAGCCGACATAGCTTTGAATCGACCAGTTGAACGCGGTCCACAGCAGACAGGCGATCCCGAACGAGATCTTCACCCTTCTGACATCCGCTTTCTCGTCAAGTACCGCCAGCGTCTGGATGATGTTGGCGATGATCGGCAGATAGCCGAGAAAGCCATTGCGGTTGACGGCCGTACCGAAAACGACCGGGAAGACGATCAGCCCGTAAGTGATCCATCGGGAGCCGATCCCTTTCATCGACAGACAGTTCCGGATCACGCAGACCACATTGGTGACGATCGCGCTGTAGCCTTTCAGAAGATAGCTCGCAACGCTGATGATCAGCATGAAAACATTCTGAAAGAACAGGACCTGGTTCTTGCTTTTTCTGGTCGAGGCATAGAAGGAAACCAGCTGCGCGATCAGGGTCAGCATATTGGCAAGCAGTACGATATCCATATGTTTCTAATGTAGCACAGTTTCCTGATCCCGGCACGGAATGAGAGCGTATTATCTGCTATGATAGAGTTATGAATGAAATCAGGATCATCCCGATCGGATCGGGTTCGACGGGAAACTGCTTCTATATCGAGATCGGCGGATACCGTTTTCTGATCGATATGGGGATCGGCTACAAGAAGGTCAGAGACGCTCTGGGGCTGCATGGCCGCTCGCTGGAAGAGGTCGATGCGATCTTTGTGACGCACGGGCACTACGATCATGTGAAAGCCGCGATCCCCATCACCAATCACGTGCATTGCAAAATCTATGCGAACAGAAGCGTGATGTACAGCATCCGCGACAGCAAGGCGGAGAGAGTGGTCCTGAACATGTTTGAAGATATCGGACTGTTTCCCGGTCTGACGATAAGGATGTTCAAGGTTCCGCACGATTTCGCTTATACCTGCGGCTATACTTTCAGCACATCAGAGCGCAAGATCGCTTATGTGACCGACTGCGGCAGGATGAATGAGAATATCCTGCAGGAACTGGCCGGCGCGGATGTCGCGATCATCGAAAGCAATCACGACGTGGAAATGCTGAAGAACGGTCCGTACCCGAAATCGCTGCAGGCCAGGATACGCTCGGAAGCGGGACATCTTTCCAACGATGAATGCGCGGAAACGATCGCTTTTCTCAAAGAAAAAGGGACAAGCCATTTTCTGCTTGCCCACTTGTCTTTGCACAACAACACCCCCGAGACTGCTCTGGAGACGGTACGCCAGAGGATCGCCGATCCGGATGTCGATATCTATGTCTGCCCCGATGAAGGAAACGACCTGCTGATCTACTGATCAATCGCAGATACGGGCGATGAACGCGTCGATCTGCGCTTCTTCCATTCCTGCCCATAGCAGATAATCACGGGCATGAACGGAAAGATCCGCTGTCTTTATATCGGTTTCGTCATCATTCACCAGATACTTCAGCATGGCGTCGATGTTCTGTTGGAGAATGACCTGATACTTGTCAGGTTCTTTTTCTTTGGTGATGTCATAGTAGTTGGCATACGTCAGCATGTAGTCGTCGACGATCTCCTGGTAGCTCGCTCCGCACAGCACCTCGATCAGCATGCATACGAAACCCGTACGGTCCTTTCCTTCCGTGCAATGGATCAGATAAGGTCCATCCACCGTTTCCAGCATGACCAGTCCCTGCGCGATCTTCTCCGCAAAAACATCGGACTGATAGTTCATGCTCAAAGCGATCGGAAAGACTTTGCCGTTTTCATAGAGGGACAGGAAATACGGGGAAGCGAAATCTTCTTTTTCAAGATAGCCTTCGATCTTGTCATCGTCATCGGCCAGATCAAGGATCGCGTTGACTTTGGCGTTGGCGATCAGGGCATCCACATAGTGCGCCCGGTTATGGGAATTGTCGCAAGGAGAAGCGGAACGATACAGGATGTCCTCTCTGATGTTTCCCATCCGAATGCTGCGGAAGTTCGCGAAGACCGTATCGCTGTCATAGCGTTCCCGTTCGTCATAGTAATGGATGTCCCGCGCTCCCTGGATGGCCAGGTATTTCGCCTTTTCGCGCAGTGTGACCTTCGCCGTACAGTGCTCATCCAAAGCGGCCGTCAGCCAGAGATTGTTGGCGGTGGAAGCATAGAGCTTTCCGGTATCCCACAGATCGTCTCCATAGTTGATGGCGGCCTTGATATAGTCATAGCCCGGGTAGCCTACCAGCAGCGGCTCTCCCGCTTCGACATAATAGCCGTTGTAGTATGGGATGTCTTCCAGCGTATAACCGTTGGAGAATTCCACATCAACGCTGTCCCCGAACGCGAAACCCTGTTCATTGAAATCGTCGATCGTGATCCCGATATAGACGCCTCCGAATTCCATTTCGTGAATGGTTGGATACCCTTCGATCGCGATCGCCTCTTCGTGGTCCGGTTCTTTCTTCGGTGCGCATGCCGCACAGAGCAGGACCATCAGCAGTATCAGCAATTTCTTTTTCATATCAAGACCTCTGTACGTCGTCCATTCCACCCTTTTCCAGTTCCAGCAGTATCTTTTTCCGATCCAGGCCTCCCGCATAACCCGTCAGAGAGCCGTCGCTTCCGATCACCCTGTGGCAGGGAACGATGATGGAGACCGGATTGTGGCCGACCGCATTCCCTATGGCCTGGCAGGACATCCTTCCTGTTTCATCGATCTTCTGAGCGATCTGTTTGTACGTCACGGTCTGCCCGTAAGGGATCGTCCGCAGGATCTGCCAGACCCTCTGACGGAACGGGCTGCCCCGCAGCGCAAGCTTGGGGAAAAACGAAGGGATCTGTCCCCGAAAGTAGTCATCCAGCCAGCGAATCGTTTCCCTGAACACGGGAAGTTCCTTTTCCATGTGTTCTTTGTTCAAAGATTCGCCAAAAAGTTTCTGGCCGTCAAACCAGAGTCCGATCAGCGCTTCGCCATCGGAAGCCATAGTGATACCGCCTAAAGGCGATTCATAGCGGTAGATGTAATCCATATCTTATGTAAAGGATCTTTGGGTCCTTCTGTTTCAGCTTTCCAGCGCCCTGCACTGTTTCAAGAGATCGATGATCGGAAGATGCTGAGGACAGGCCCCTTCGCACTGACCGCATTCGATGCAGTCGCTGGCCTTGCCTTTTCCTTGCGTCACGATCGAATACTCCCTCTTGGTACGGAATTCCGGCGAACCTTTCTTGCGGTTTTCCACGGTAAAGATATCCGGGATCGGAATGGACATCGGACATCCCTTGGTACAGTAGCGGCAGCCCGTGCATGGGATCGTCTGATCCGCATTCAGCGCTTCCTGCACTTTTGCGATCACTTCCTGCTCATGTTCGTCCAGAGGCTTGAACTCTTTCATGAAACCGAGATTGTCCTTCATCTGCGCGAGATCGCTCATGCCGCTCAGGACCGTCAGGATCCCTTCCTGCGAAGCCACGAAACGGATCGCCCAGGACGCATAGGAAGCATCCGGATCTTCGCTGTCGAAAATCGCTTTGACGCTGTCGATCGGATCTGCCAGAATCCCTCCTTTGACCGGTTCCATGACCGTGACCAGCTTGCCATGCGCGCGGCAGATATCCAGATTCTTCTTCGAATTGACGCCTGGATTCTCCCAGTCGGCATAGTTGATCTGCAGCTGAACGAAATCCACATCGGGATGCCTGCTCAGCAGTTCTTCGAGAAGTTCCGGATCGCCATGAAACGAGAAACCGTAATGCCGGACCAGGCCTTTCTCCTTCTGTTCCTTCACGAAATCCCAGATATGATAGTCTTCATATTTCTGATAGTTGCTGCGCTGCAAGGCGTGCAGCAGATAGTAGTCGAAGTAGCCTGCCTGCGTCCGTTCCAGACTGGTATAGAATTCCTGTCTGGCCGTCTCTTCATCGGTGACCTCGCTGTTGCACATCAGCTTGCTTGCCAGGGTATAGGAATCACGCGGATGTCTTTTGACCAGGGCATCCCGTATCGCTTCCTCGGAACCCGGATACATGAAAGCCGTGTCGAAATACGTGCCCCCTGCTTCCAGGAAAAGATCGGCCATTTCGGCGGTCTGCGCGACATCGATCGTCCCGTCTTCCAGTTTCGGAAGCCTCATCAGACCGAAACCGAGTTTCATCTTGTTTCTGTCGGTATAATTATCCATCTTATGCACTCCTCTTTCTTTTATCATAATACAGAACCTTCAGTTTCATTCTCCAGATGCCTGCGTATCTTTTCATTGATCTCGCCGCTGTCCAGCCATTTGCGGATGACCGCAAGACCTTCCTCGTTCTTCCTGCACGGCATCCACAGTTTCAGGTAGCCGTTCTCTCCATACTTTTCCCGAATGTGCTCCAGGATACGGGAACAGGTTTCTTCTTTGGTTTCTTCCGGATGACTGTTCAAAGCATAGGATGCGCATCTTTTGATGACCGTTTCCGGATCGATATCCCGGTCCGCTTCCGCTATGATGCAACCGTAGATGGAACGCGGTTTTTCTTTGCGGGAAGCGCGGTGGTCTTCGATGGCTTCTTTCATGATCCTCTTCTGTTCCTTGGTGAACCAGCGATCCAGTTTCCCGTCTTCATAGAACCATCTTGCGGAAGTCAGTTCATGGTCCTTGCGTCCGTAGCGGATCCCGATGTCATGGTAGGCAGCAATACAGTAAACCATTGATGGATCAACATCCAAATCTTCGATCAGTTCCATACTGTTACGGATGACTTTGCGGATATGCGAAATGCCATGTCCTTCTTCATAATCCCTGTAACAGGGCAGTATCTCTTCTTCGATATAGGATCTCAGTTCTTCATCGACCAGCAGCAGCCTGTTTCTGCGGATCAGATCCGGACGGTATTTTTCCGTCCATGCGAAAGCCTGTTCCTGCCGCCATCTGCGGATCGCTTCATGGTTGCCTGAAAGCAGTATCTCGGGGACCTTATCGCCATTGAGATCGGCAGGTTTCGTATACTGGGGATACTCCAGCAAGCCCGTTTCGAAAGACTCTTCTTCCGTGCTCTCTTTCTTCATCGAGCCATCCACCAGACGCATGATCGCCTCCGTGACCGCCATGGCCGGAAGCTCCCCTCCGCAAAGGATATAATCGCCGATCGAGATCAGTTCATCGGCATGCGGATAGATCCGCGCATCCATCCCTTCGTAGTGTCCGCAGATCAGGATGAGTTCTTCTTCTTCTGCCAGACGATGGGCATCTTCCTGCCGGAACGGCTGGCCGATCGGCGTCAGGATGACCGTATGGCTGCTTTCGCTTCTGTTGGCATCCAGCGCATCCAGGATCGGCTGGCAGCGCATCACCATGCCCGGTCCTCCGCCGTAAGGAGAATCGTCTACCTTGCGGAAACTGCCTTGCGCATACTCGCGGATATCGACGATCTTCAGATCCAAAAGACCCGAAGCCATGCTCCGGGAAATCAGCGGCGTTTCCAGAAAGGACGCGAACTGTTCGGGACAGATGCTGAGGATGCGGATCTTCATATCATTGATAAATCAGTTTTGTCGGGAAGAGGAAGAAATACGGCGCGGTCAGGATCGCCAGGAACAAGGCGGAACGTCTGGCCTGCGCTTCGTCAAGGCCGGCTTTTTTCAAGATCCAGAGATCACCGAAATAGATGACCACGGCAGAAATCGCAACAGCAACAAGGATGATCAGAAAGGCCAGAGGATTGTGGAAAGGGTCGTAGCAGATCGCATTGACCAGTTCGTAATTGCCGTCCGTCAGCATGATGATGGCGAACAGGAAAGCGGAACCGATGAAATCCGCCAGGAAACCCATCAGGCAGATCTTCCAGCTGTGTTTCCGGCGAAACGGCTTCCGTATCGATTCCTCCTTCAAAGAGAAGGACAGCACGAAAGTATCCACCAGATAATTGGCGGGAATCAATACGATAAAAAGAAGCGGATACCACACCAGCATCCAGATCGGGAATAAAACATTATAATATCTTGTGAATCTTGGTTCTTTTTCTTTCATAACACTATTATGACATAAGAAGGGATGCGATCAGGCATCCCGTTTATGATTTCAGAGATATTCTCTTATGCATTTCCATTCATCGGCCAGCCGTTCCAGGTTCCAGGCGGCATTGGCTGGACTTGTGGAAGGCAGGCAGATCGCTTTTCTTTCGTAGATCCTTTCCGAATAGCGGAGATAATACTTCTCGGCCGTCCTGCCGTTGACGAAGATCTGCCGGATATCCGCATGGTCAAGGATCCGATTCAAGTCATTGATTTCCGCTTCTTCGATCGAAGCATCCGCTGATCCTTTGATCCTGCATTCTTTGATGACATCCCAGACCGCGATATGATTGCGCAGAAGGAACGCTTTCTTTTCTTCGATTGAAAGAGGGAGCGGCTGTTCAAGCACCGTTGCCAGCACCTGCCAGAAACGGTTCCGGGGATGGCCATAGAAAAAGCCGGCTTCCCTGGATTTCACGGAAGGAAAACTGCCCAGGATCAGGATCCTGCTGTTTTTGTCATACACCGGTGGAATGGGATGCCGGACTTTCTCGGAATTCATTTTATTCTCTTTCTAGAACTGCTTTGCCATGATGATCTTTTCGCTGATCTTTTCGGAAACGACCGTCGCAACTATCGCGAATACAGCAACGATCCCGACGATCAAGGCGGCAGGTGTCGCAGCGATCCGGTTTACTACCGTTACGCCTAAAGAAGGGAACAGTTTCTGTCCTACGAAAATCAGGATGCCAGCCAAAGCATAGAACAGATACAGATAGATCCGCGACTTCTCGCTGCCGAATTTGAGCCGCAAGGGGATCATCACATCGCAGACGAGCGTCAGCGTCACAAACAGAACCAGCATCATCGAAGGAAGATCTTCCATGAGAATTGCTATGTCATAGACACCGGTCAGCGACATGATGGCAGAGATGAGCAGCGATATCGCCAGGAAGACGAGCGTCGAAACGAAGATGAAGAGATACTTCTCAAGCACATAGCTCTTCCGTTTGATCGGCAGACTGAAGATGAAGGCATAGCCGTTGTCCGCTTCGTCATAAGAGATCGTGCTCAAAGCCAGAAGACAGCCCAGCATCCCGACATAGAAGACCAGCGTAGCCGGTTCAAAGGTCAGGGACATCATGATGCCCATCGCAAACACAATCAGTATCGTCTTTCCCTGATTCTTGAGAATCAGGAAGTCTTTCATGAACAAGCCTTTCATCATTCACCTCTCAGCATCAGTTCGATCAGTTCGTCGATGCCGCTTCTTTCTATGACCAGCTGCGGATAATTGTTCATATAGAACTGCCGCTGGTCGCTCAGACAACGATAACCGAAGGCTTCTTTCTTGACCTTCAGCAGATATTTCCTATCCAGTTTTTCATATTCTTCTTCAGAGACCTTGATGATCGCATAATCGCTCAAGAGACGATCCGTTTCTTCATGCAGGATGATCTTCCCGTCATGGATCATGTAGAAGTCGTCGCACAGCGTCTCCAGGTCGCTCGAAATATGGGAGCTGATCAGAGCGGCACGCTCCTCGTCTTCCGCCATGTATTCGCGGATCATCGCCAGGATGTCGTCTCTTGCCAGGACATCCAGACCGACCGTCGGTTCATCCAGCAGCAGGATTTTCGCTTTATGCGACAAGGCCAGCAGGACATTCAGCTTGGCTTTCATGCCGGTAGACAGTTCCTTGATCTTCTTTTTTGTATCCAGATTGAATTGCCGGCACTTGCTGCGGAAGTCGTTCTCATCGAACGCATCGTAGAAGCATTTCATGATCTGGATCGCATCTTCGATCGTGATATACGAAGAAAACTGCGATTCCGCAAGCACGACGCCGATGTCCTGCTTGTCTTTTTCCGTGATCTCTTTCAGATCGTTTCCAAACAGTTCGATCCTGCCGCTATCCGCAAAACAAAGCTGCAGGATGCATTTATACAGCGTGCTCTTGCCTGCTCCGTTCTGGCCGATCAGGCCGGTGATCCTGCCGGCAGGCACTTCCAGATCGCAGGATAATTCGAAACCCGGATATGTCTTTTTCAGTTCTTTTATTTTCAGCATCTATTTGTCCTCCAGGATCAGATCCAGAAGCTGACGGATTTCCGCATCTTCCAGACCGTACGATCTCGCTTTCTGCACTATGAGTTCCATCTCCTCTTCGATCTGGCGATAGCGCTGCTCCGCCATCATCTCCGGATCGGCATCTTTGACATAGCTGCCCTTTCCATGGACGGTAGCGATAAAGCCTTCCTCTTCCAGAAGGTCATAGGCTTTCTTGACGGTCAGTGCGGAAATCTTCAGTTCCGCCGCCAGAGCCCTGACCGAAGGCAGATTGTCTCCGTTTTTCAGCTCCTTGCTGATGACCATCTTTTTGATCTGATCCATGATCTGTTCATAGATCGGGACCATCGATGAAGTGTTGATAATGATTCTCATAGTCATTCCTCGATTTCTGCAGTATTCGATATAAACACTATATAACAGTTTATAACTGTTGTCAACAGTATATAACAGTTTATGCATCAGTTTCTAATATAAAAAAACGAGCGTTTCCGCTCGTAATGTTTCACTTCATTTATCGTTTCTAGCCTATCGCTTTTCGGATATTTCCCGATGCTTCTTCCAGACGTTCCGCGGCTTCTTCTTTCGACAGACCAAGCAGGACCATGACGATCGCCGTCTTGCAGTGGTTTCCGGTCTGTTTCAGGACTTCCGCCGCTTTCTCGTAGCTGCATCCCGTCGCCTCCATGACGATCCTGTGGCAGCGCTCCACCAGCTTCTCATTCGTTGCCCTGACATCGACCATGAGATTGCCGAAGACCTTGCCGGCCTTGATCATCGTCACCGTCGAAATCATGTTCAGGATGATCTTCTGGCAGGTTCCCGACTTGAGCCGGGTCGAACCCGTCAGCACTTCCGGTCCCGCATCGACTTCCACCTTGTGATCCGCGCATTTTCCGATCGCGGTATCCTTGTTGCAGCAGACGCATCCCGTCACGCAGCCGATGCCGCGGGCATATTCGAGCCCTCCGATGACATAGGGCGTCCTGCCGCTGGCGGCGATGCCGATGACCATATCCTTATCGCAAAGGCCGAGGCCCTGAAGATCCGATACAGCCAGCTCCTTGCTGTCCTCCGCACCTTCCACCGCCTTGACGAAAGCCATATTCCCTCCGGCGATCAGACCTACGAAACGGTCCGAATTATAGGTAGGGACGACTTCCACTGCGTCCATCAGCCCCAGTCTTCCGGAAGTCCCCGCTCCCAGATAGATGATGCGTCCTCCGTTGCCATAGGCATGGATCGCCGCATGAATCAGCTCGCTGATCGCCGGTCTTGCTTCTTTGATCGCCTCATAGACATTGAGATCCTCATCATTCATCAGCGCGACGATCTCTTCCACGCTCATAAGATCGAGGTCCCTTGTCTTATCGTTGCGTTTCTCCGTCTGCAGCCTATCTGTTTCCATCATCTTTTCCATTCCTTGCCGTTGATATACGTTGCCTTGTTCTCGAAACGATCGTCGAAGACCGCCAGATCGGCATAGTAGTTCTCTTTGATCAGACCCCGGTCGCTGATCCCCAGCATCTTCATCGGATTGATCGTGACCGCATTGAGAGCAGTGACTTCATCGATCTTGGCCTCATGGATCGCATAATCCAGGATGTGATTCAGCCTGTGGCAGGAACCCGAAAGGGTATCCGTACCCGTCAAATAGGCGACGCCCTTCTCCGATACCGTAACGGAATCGTCTTTTCCATCCAGTTCATAGACGCCCGGCTTGTATCCCTTGATCGTAACGGAATCCGTGATCAGGATCAGCTTGTCCTTGCCTTTCGTCTTCGCCAGGATGTTGGCGGCGATCTTGTTCACATGGATGCCGTCGCAGATGCATTCCGCATAGCATCCGTCATAGTACATGGCTGCGCCGACCACGCCAGGCTCGCGGTGATGCAAGCCTTTCATCCCGTTGTAGGTGTGCGTGAAGGAAGTCGCGCCATGTTCGATCGCTTCCTTGCAGATCTCGAAGGTTGCGCCGGTATGACCCAAAGCGACCTTCATCCCCTTCGAAACGCAGTAATCAATGACGCTGTAATTTCCCTTCAGCATTTCCGGAGCGATCATCACATAAATAAGGTGTCCGTTGCAGGCATCGTTGAATTCATCGATGATCTTTTTGTTCGGAATGATCTGATACTCGAGACTCTGCGCGCCACGTTCCTTCGTGGAACAGATGAACGGCCCTTCCTCATAGACGCCCAGGATATGGGTGCCGTTTCTGTTGCCGCTGTCGATGAACTCGCCGATATTCTTTAAAGACTTCAGAAGCTCTTCCTTCGGGAAAGAAGAAATGGAGGCCAGCGTCGCTGTCACGCCTTCCGAAGGCAGATATTCCGTCCATTCCTTCAGCCATTTTCTGGTCGCCGTATTCGAGTTTCCTCCGTTATAGCCGTGATTATGCACATCGCAGAGACCAGGCGTAATGATCAGGTCTCCATAATCCCTGTCCGCCTTGAACAGACCGTAAGGATAGACGCCGACGATCCTGTCCTTTCTGATCTCGATCTGCTTCGGCTGCAGTTTCTCTTCGAAATAGACTCTTGTGCTTTGAATGATCATATCTATTCTCCTTTTCTATGAAAACAGCATTATGGTTGCGATCGTATTGATCGCCAGATTCGCAAACGCATGAACCAGCCAGCTCCCCAGCAGATTGTCTTCCCTTTTCATGATGATCTGCAGGAAGATCCCCGCCAGGAAAAGTCCAGCGATTCCCAGCAGCAGGATCGCCGGATGAAACCACCCGTCCATGATACTTATATGATACAACGCAAAGACCAGCGCGCTAAAGAGGATGCCGGTCTTTTCCTTTCCCTGTCTTTTAAAAACCTGATAGAGAAAGCCCCGGAAAAAGCTTTCTTCCAGAAATGAATTGATCAGAATGATATAGGAAAATATGAACAGAAAGTTCTCTCTGGAAAGATGTTCCTTTTGAGTGAGACTTTCTTTGATGCCGCTCAGATCGATGTATCCGCTCAGCAGCAGATACAGGACGATGATCCCCAGATAAGAGAACGCCATGAACAGAATCAGTTTCCTGGAAGCTTTCTTCTTTCTCAAGTGGATCAGATCCCATAGGCCTTCCTTATATAGCGCAGCATAAAGAAGGATCGATCCTCCCAGCACGAAAAGCTTGATCAGACTCTTGATCCAGTACCCAGGGCGGATGATCCGTTCCACGCAGGCCATTACCAGCAAGGCCATGACCGCCATCAGGATCGCTGTAGCGATCTTCTTTTCAGTCGGCTTTTTCTCCATGACTTGCAGTGATGTGCAGGATATCCAGCGATGCCTGCATGGACATGACCGGCGATTCCGCGATCCCGTTTTCCACAAGACCGGCGAAATGCTTCAGTTCGTAATAGAAATCCGTGATGCATTCTTCGTTCAGTTCGAATCTTTCGTCATCGACAGTGTAATAGCCCTGTCCGGTCTTCCAGAAGTTGTCCGCCCGGATGATGCCTCTGGATCCCGTGATGATCAGCGTGGTATCGCCATCCAGCCTGTTGGAAACGGCGATCTTTCCCTTAACATTCCCATAAAGCAGATCGGCATATGCCGTCGTATCGGCTCTTTCCCTGGTCGCATCGGTTTCAAGACGGATCAGTTCGGGTCTTTTGTCCATCAGATAGTTCAAGGTGCCGACGGTATAGGTTCCGAGATCCTTCAATGCCCCTCCTGTTACTGGTTCATTGATCCAATGGGATTCGGGATGGCGACCGCATCGCATGAAAGCGGCATAGACTTCCTGTATTTCGCCGATCACCTCATCTTTCATCATCTGTCTGATCTGAAGAATCAACGGAAGGAAGACGGACTTGAGCGCTTCCATCAGCGTCACGCCGTTTCGTCTTGCCAGAGCAAACAGTTCCCTTGTCTCTTCTTCCGATGACAGCATCGGTTTCTCGCAGATCACGGACTTGCGATGCTCGAGACAGGTCTTTATGAGCTCATAATGGGAAGGATTGTAGGTCGCCACATAGACTGCATCGATATCGCTGTTGAGAAAATGTCCATAATCTCCCCAGTCTCTGCATCCGTAGTTTTCCGCATATGCTTTGGCTTTATCAAGATCTTTTGACGCAAAACCGACCAGGTCGATCTCCTCGACCTGCAGACAGGATGCGGCGATGCGTTTGGCGATATTGCCGCAGCCGAAGATTGCCAGTTTCATAAGTGTTCTCCTTCTCTTAATGCATAGTGATCGATATAGGTACGGAAAGCGGACGGAAGCGCCAGCTTCTTAAGCTGCTCTCTGCCGGCAAGGATCTGTCCCGCCTTCAAAGGAATTGTTTCATTTGCGATTCTGATCTCATAAGCATCCATGTGCCATTCCACGTGGCTGAAGATATGTCTTGAAGAAGGAAGCTTTTCAATCTGCAAGATATCGAATCCTTCCTGCTTCAGAGATTCCGCGATTTCCGTTTCAGTCATTTTCTGATCGACTCCCGGAAATTCATACATCCCTGCCAGCAGTCCTTTTGCCGGACGCTTATCCAGCAGGAAATCGTCATCCTTCCGGATGATCAGCAAAGTCCGTTCAACGATCTTCCGCTCCTTGTTCCTGCTGCGGTACGGGATCTGATCGGTCAGAGCGTTCGCATACGCGTAGCAGTTCTCTCTTAAGGGACAGTCCTCGCACAAAGGTTTCCCGTTCGGAATGCAGACCAGCGCTCCCAGTTCCATCAGCGCCTGGGTCAGATCGCTGATATACTGTTTGTCTTCGATCTTTTCTTTTTCATAGAACGAGGAAACAAGCGTTTCCAGCTGCTTCCTGACGGTATCCGAACGGATATCTTCCGTGATGCCCAGATCTCTTGCCAGGACTCTTAAGACGTTTCCGTCAACGGCAGGATACGGCCTCCCGAAACCGATCGCCATGATCGCTCCCGCGGTATAGGGACCGATCCCCGGCAGTTTCAGCAGCGTTTCATGATCCTCGGGGATCCTGCTTCCATGTTCTTCTTTCAGGATCTGTGCGCACTTCTTCAGATTGCGCGCTCTGGAATAGTAGCCCAGTCCTTCCCATAAGCGCAGAAGCCGGTCTTCATCGATCTCTGCCAAAGCGTCGACATCCGGAAGTTCCTTCTTGAAACGAAGGAAATAAGAAACGACAGCCTCGATCCTGGTCTGCTGAAGCATGATCTCGGAGATCCATACGTCATAAGGATCTTTCGTGTCTCGAAACGGCAGGATACGCCTGTTCAGGCGATACCATGCGACAAGCCGGTCGCTTTCCTCTTTTTTCAGTTCTTTCATTCACCTTCATTATACACAGAGAAAGAAAAAGGCTCCTTCCGGAGCCTGTGTTTCAGAAATGTTTTACCCTTCCTTTGAAATGTTCGTAGATCGCATCGTTGTTGTAGCCATCCACATTCTGCGACTGGAAGACATACGGACGCTTGCCGTGAGAGGTCACGATCTTGATCGCTTCCGTGACGACCGTATTGATCAGAAACATCGTCACGATCGAAGAAGCAGGTCCCGTCTTGATCCCGTCAATATCCATCGAGGCATCGCCGGCAGGCACGCAGGTGTCGATGACGCAGTCTGCGCATTCATAGAGCTTCTTTCCGGAAGGATGTCTGGACGTCGTGTTCATGGACTGGTCCAGATTGGTCATCGCTACCACGTAGACGCCTTCCTTCTGACAGCGCATCGCCATTTCGATCGGCATCGCGTTTCTTCCTGAATTGGAAGTGATGATCATCATATCGCCTTTTTCGATATTGTAGGAATCATAGATGACATCGGAAACGCCGGGGGTCTTCTCCATCGCGCCTGAACGCATTGCGCCGAAAGAAGTCAGCGTATCCGGATCCAGCATCGCATCGACGTTGCCCAGACCGCCTGCCCTGGCGAACAGTTCGATTCCCAGCATATGGGAATGTCCCGTACCGAAGGTATGGATGACCTTGTCGTTCTCGATGTTCTCAGCGACTTTTTCCGCCAGTTTTCTGATCGTATCCTTGTTTTTTTCTTCCGCAAGTTTCATTACTTCAAGGATCTTATCCCCGTATTCGTATAACATTTACGCTCTCCCTTCATATTTTCTGATCAAAGCCGTATCATGGCCGTTATCGCCATCAAGATAAGGCAGTTCATAACCGTCTTCCAGCAGCAGTTCCGCCGTACGCGCTGACAGCGCCTGAGCGATGCAGTTGTTGCAGATGGAAGAAACGGAACAGACCTTGGCGACGCCGTCCGTCTCCAGCAGCGCATCGCCGTGCGGACCGCAGTTGTCGATCACGATATCCCCGAATTCATAGAGCTTCTTTCCGCTGGGGTGCCTCGGCTCTTCCGCAAGGGTATGTTTCATCGAAGTGATGATGACCACCTTGTGGCCGTTCTTCTTCGCCAGATCGGCGATATCGATGACGATCCCGTTGATGCCGGAATTGGAAATCACGAAGAAGATATCCTGCGGCTGTATGTTGTAGAGACCGTAGAGCTTGCCCGCCACATTCGGCTTGCGCTCGAAGATATCCTTCTTGTCCATGAATTCCTCGACGCTTACGCCTCCTTTTGTCACAAAGTCCGACATTTCCATGATATGGACCGGAACGATCGCGCCGTTGCGGTTCTTGATATCGATGCCCAGACCTACGGAATGTCCGGAACCGAAGACATGGATGACGCCGCCCTGTTCGATGCACTCCTTCATCGCCTGCGCGGTCGCCTCCAGCGCATCCTTCTGTGTCTCGTACAAAGTGTCCAGAAGACCGCTGACTTCATCCAGGAATCTCTTTGCGTCTACCATTATCTGACCCTCCTTCCATAAGGATCCGTAAGGGAATTGTTGTGGACGTCGGCGCCCTTGATATTGGCGGACAAGAGGACGGGAGCCTCTTTGCCCTGCCTGACATAGTAGTCGTAGAATTCCGCCGTCAGCATCTGCGCGATGACATTCGTGACGGTCGAAGAGATCTGCCCTACCTTATGGCCGTCGACATCCAGCGCCAGATCCGGTTCCTCCGCATCCATATCCAGCCAGACATCGGCGTAATCCAGCAGCTTTCCGCCATGAGCATCATACGATTTCCTGTTGACCACCGCCACTACCTTCTGGCCCTTCTCTTTCGCCCTGCGGGCGATCTCCAGAACGACAGGCTCATCACCATAGAAGCTGACCAGAACATACATGTCCCGGTCGTCCATGACGAAGGCTTCATCGAACTTGTCGATCAGCGTCAGATCATCATAGATCACGCCCGAATCGATATCGTCCTGATCGATCAGTTTCTTCAGCATCATGTCTTTCAGACGCAGCGCATGGAACGGCGCCAGGCCGCCTGCCCGGTAATTGAGCTCATTCACGAATTCCTCTCCGTGTTTCACGCCGAAAAGCTGGATGACTCCGCCGTTTTCGGCACATTCCCCGAAAAGTGCAGCTGCTTCTCTGATCTTGTCGGCCTGAATTTCATAGGCATCCCGGATCCGTTCTTTGATCAGCTCAAAATAACGTTTCTTTATATCCATATTGTTTTCTGAGATCCTTTCCATCTTTCATTATAGCATCGTATATTCCATTGATTTATGTTTCTAAGAAGATATGATAGAATGATGATGGGCATAGGAAGTTCCTTTTTCGATCAGAAATTTACTTCCCGCCCATTTTTCTTAAGCAAAGGAAGAACGAGCATGAACCAGTTATCCGTACTCAAACTATTCAAAGGCTACATCGGTGAAAAAACGGACAAGATCCGGGAAGGAGCCCTGAAATACGGCCTGCTGATCCCGGCAAGCGCATCGGATGAAGTCTATGCCGATGCCATAAGGCTCTATGGCAAGGATGGGGAAGCCTGGAACCGGACCTTCCACAAATCCTGGAGCAAGGTCGCGAACGCGCCGATCGAAGAGCTGATCTATGAGCAGATCATCCATTACATGACGACCTACGGTTTCGAAGAACTGGGGATCTTTTCGCATGAGTCGGTCTATCTTCCTCAGGAAAGGCTGGAAATTCCTGAATTGGCTGAAGATATCGAGCTCATCAGCATCCACGCCTATACGGAAGAGGAAGTCGCGGAAAAACTGATGACCCTGCTGACCAGCGGCATCGCCCTGTCCAAGGACACGGTCGGCTGCATCGTTGATCTTGCGGAACTGATCGATATCGGCCGTTTCGAGGAAATCAGGAATCGGGAAGCCAGGATCGCGCTGTGCGATGCCTTTGCGATCGCACCGGAAGATCCTGACGAATTCCTTCGCTATGTCATCTATAAAGCGACCGGCAGCGCCTTGAAGATCCAGGATCAGGAAACGATCGGGCATCTGAAACTCTATTCCCGCAAAGAACTCCTGGAGCTGTTTGATCGTTACCTTGAAAACGATGAGAATGAGGGAATGAAAAAGCTCGCTTCGATCTTCTTTCGAAACAAAAAGCTCTTCCTGGCCATGAAAACATCGGCGGAAGAAATGAAATCGCCTGCATCGATCCTGCTCCATCAGTTCCGGAACAGACCCGAAGAAACGGAAGAGATCCGGCAGATGAATCACCTGATCAACCGGGTCCGGAAGCTTGCCGATGAATATCACCATCCTCTTCCGCTCAACAAGCTGGATCGCCTCACCTCGGCATCGACGAAGATCGGCGACGAAGAACTGGAAAAAGCCTTGGATACGATCACGGCGTTCCGGGAGATCCGCATCCTGAACGGATTGTCCTATGCTTTAGGCAATCACGTTTCGATCGTCTACAGGATCCGTAACGGACGCTCTTACGCCACCGAACGGAAGGTTCTGGAACAGGATGATTATGAACTGATCAGGAAGCGGCAGGAACTCGTCAAGAGGCACCTGATCGGCAGACTGAAAGAATCGCTCGCCGGAAAGACGGTCTGTCTTTCGAAAGGCTTCACCTACAAGGCGCCGACATCGGAAAAACAGTTCGTCGGAAACTTCCCTTGCGGTTCTTCGTTCGAAGCCAGACGCGATTCCAGCGTGCTTTTCGGAATCCATTGGACCAATCTGGAACGCGAACCCTCAGATTCAGGCAACGGCGAAGAAAACAGGGTGGACCTCGATCTGCATACGCAGAACCTGGAAGTCTCCTTCGGCTGGAACAGCGCTTACCGTTCCGATAATTCAGACATCTTTTATTCCGGCGATATGACAGACGCTCCGCTGCCCAACGGCGCAAGCGAACTGTTCTATATCGGACGGAATGTCGACAGCACATTCATGCTTACGATCAACAAATACACATTCAATCCCGAGAAGATCCTCTTCGAGGTCGTTTTAGCCAATGCAAAAGAAAGGATCACACCGAGAGAACTGAGCCAGAATTATCTGGTCGATCCCAACGACATCATCCTCAAGATACCGATGGAAATGGCTCCGAACGAAAGCATGATGAGGCTGGGTTTCGTCTATGCCTTCGGCGATACGATCAGAGCCGTGTTCGACAGTTTCAGCAGCAGAAGGATGAACGTATCCCACAACGATGATCCCGTCTTTGCGAACACCTTCAACTACCTCACAGCCAGCCAGGAGACCTCGCTGTCCCTGAATGAACTGCTGAAGGAATGCGGTGCCGTCATCATCGAAGAGCCGCTCGATGAAAACGAAACGGCACTGCCGGAAACGGACTATGACCTGAGATTGAATCATCTTACCAAAGAATCGATCATCCGCCTGTTCGATAATAAATAAATCCCGCCAATGATAGAAATGCTATAATTTGAATAATAGAAGGAGTAAATCATGAAAGGTATCGTTATCACAAGCCATGGTCCGATGGCGCAGGGAATCCTTGAGACATCAAAACTGTTTTTCGGAGATCAGCCGCAGCTGACAGCCCGCTGCCTGAATGCCGATGACAATCCGGATGAATTCGTCGGCACATTGAAAGAGGCGATCGCCGAAGTCGATACGGGCGACGGCGTCTTCGTATTCTGCGA
>CADBPB010000082.1 GCA_902796525.1 uncultured Erysipelotrichaceae bacterium
CCAGCTGTCATCATAGTATTCCGTTTCGCCGAAATCGCTGTAATCTCCGTATCCGTTATAATCATCGGAAATATATTCATAATCCGGATAGGATTCGGTGAAATTGTCATAGGTATCGTAGTAGTACCAGTCGTCATTGTCATAGTGATAGACATCATGGCCCTGGAAGTAGTAGTAATTGTTTCCGTGGGTATAGTAGCCGTCATATTTATGGACGGAACGGGAACCCATGATCGCGGCGAAAATGCCGACATTCAATAAAGTCAAGATGGCCAGGAAGCATGAAACCATGGTGATGCGTTTCCGGTTCGAGTTTTTCCCTGTCCGGCTGATATTCCGGCTTTTCTGGTTCAGGATCTCCGACTTCAGTTTCAGATAAAGTTCATTGACCGCATACGCTTCATCCGTTCCCTGATATCTTATCGCTCTGCTTCCGTCGTTCTTATTCTTGTAGACGATGAAATCCGACCCGTCCTGATAGATGCCGAACGCCCTGGCCTCCCGGACATCCCTGCCGATAAAGAAGCGCGTGACTTCTTCCGGAGGAAGATTCCGGTTTTCATACCACTGTTTCAGTTCTTCGATCGTCTTTGGCGTTCCGGAAACGACCCGTTTGAAATTCCTGTTGACCGCATTGCAGTAAGGACATTTCCGATCCGTTTCTTCGATGTATGAACCGCAGTATTCACATTTGATCTGAGGCATATCTTCACCATCCTTTCAATTCAAACATCCGTTCCTTATCATTGTATCCTAAGTTCCTAAAAATGCCTACAGCTCCTCTTTCATGATAGAATATTGCCATTAATACTACGGAAAGGAGTCCGCCATGAGCAAAAGTGCCCACAGAGTGAAAATCGATACCTTGAAACAGTGCATGATCGATCTGAAACCGGAACGCAAAGAAAACGAAGTCTATATCGATCGCGACCTTGATGTCACCGAACTGGTCAGATACATCGACGCATGCAAGAAGAAAGGGATCCATTATACCTACTTCCACGCTTTTCTGACGGCCATAGGCAAAGTCATGCATAACCGTCCTTATCTGAACCGTTTCATCATCAACCGGCACATGTATGAAAACGACGAAGTCCTGCTGTCTTTTGCGGCTAAGATTTCTTTTGAAGACAGCGCAGGAGAACTGATGCTGGTGGTTCCGGTCGAAGAAAACGACAACATCGATAGCATTTCCCGCAAGACGGCGGAAATGGTCGACAAGCTGCGCAACGCCAAGGCGGAGAAAGCCGGTGCAAACGGTGTCGCGGATCTCCTTGGCAAGTTTCCGAATCTCTTCCGGGTCCCGATCATGGCGGTGATCCGTTTCTTAGGCAAGCATGGTCTGCTGCCGAAATCGATGACCAGCAACAATATCTATTTCTCCAGCATGATCATTTCCAATCTCGGTTCGATCGGATGCGGAGCGATCTATCATAATCTGGCCGATTTCGGAACCTGTTCCTCGCTGACTACGATCGGCGAGATCGTCAATGTGAAACGGATCAACGATGACGGAACGGAAGAACTGAGAAAAGTATGTTCCTTCGGCGTCACGATCGACGAGAGGATCGCCGACGGCTTCTATTTCGCAAGATCCATCCAGATGATCGAATATATCCTTCAGCACCCGGAGATGCTGGAAGAGCCCGCAGGCAAGAAGATAACAGTAGAAAATCACCGTTAAGGTGATTTTTTTCTTTTATTCGTATTCCGGTTTCGCCAGTTCTCTGCAGGCTTGCCAGAACGGGCCGAAATCATTCAGTTCATAGATGTGTTCGATATGGTGATTCTGGATCTCTAGATTATAGAGATTCAGGCTGATCCCCTTCTGCGTGCCATCGGCGAAATAGAAGATGACCAGATTGTAGTTGTCGGTCACGAACGTATTCGTTTCATCGGCGATCTTCACCTGGCAGAAGAGCTCCGTCACTCTCTGGATCGTTTCCTCGTCTTCGATCTCCGCAATATCTTCGGCTCCCATGTGATCGATGCGGACATAGATCTTGATTGGCAGTTCGTTTTCCAGGCGGTCGAGTCCGATCGCTTTGTAGAGATATTCCTCCGGCAGCGGAAGATGGACCAGCGGCAGTTCTTCGATGTCTTGGACTTCGATGACCGCCAGGCGGAACGAGGAAGGCTGCTTCTCCAGCTTGTCCTGGAAGCCCATATGGTCTTTTACGCTTTCATCCAGAGAAAGGCTCTTGTCTTCGCCGAAATACGTCCGCTGATACGCCTTGATCAGCTCTCCTTTCTCGTCCAGCAGCTGCAGCTCATATGATACTGCCGTCAGTTCCTTTTCACAACGGTTGGTGATCAGCGTATCCAGCTGGATCAGGGTAAAACCGGTCTTCGTATTCTCTTTGGCGCTGATGTCAATCAGTTCGATCTCGACGCCCAGTTCAGTAGTTTTGACTGTTTCCATTTTCTGACACCCTATGATCAACATACTTAATAGTATCGTTAAAACTGTCTTTTTCATTTGTATCGCTCCTTTTCACCAATCTTCTAGGAAAAAGGAACCTTCAGGTCACATTTATAAAAAGACGGAATCGTTCCGTCTTTCTTTCTCTTACAATTGCCTGAACAGATCTTCTTTTTTCAGGCCGTTTTTCTTTGCCATCCGTTTCCAGCCGCTGTTGGCGATCGCCACATACAAGGAACGCGGAAAACGATACGGCCCGCTCAGGAGATCCGTTGTTTTCTTCCGGTTGTCGATCGCTTCCGCAAGCCTGTCCATGCTGTCATTGATCCTGTTCAACGGCCATTTTTCAAGCTTGCTGAAATCAAGAAAACCGCCTACCAGTTCCCCTGCTCCGACGCCCAGGCCTCCGCAGTAGGCAAAGCCCATCCTGTCGCACCACTGCCGAATCGCATCAAAGAGATTGACCAGCTGCCGGCTTTCATACAGGCCCATATTGCTTAAGACATAGATACGTTTTGCCGTGCCATCGTAGCATCTCTCAAAGGTTTCCAGCAGACGGATCAGCTGCGAAGGCAGTCCATCCACATACAAAGGAGTGCAGAAGACAACGACAGACGCATCTTTCAGGCGCTCCATGAGTATTTCAGGGTCTCTTACATATCCTGCGATATCGGTCAGTTCGCTTTCCTGTTTCAGTTTCTTCTGCAACAGAAGTCCCAGCTTGCGCGAATTGCCCTGGCGC
>CADBPB010000083.1 GCA_902796525.1 uncultured Erysipelotrichaceae bacterium
GGAAGTCGACCTGGGCATCGCGATCTGCGGAACAGGCGTGGGGATCTCCATTTCCTGCAACAAGCATAAGGGCATCCGCGCCTGCTGCTGTTCCGATACCGCTTCGGCAAGACTCACCAGGACCCACAATGACGCGAACGTGATCTGCTTCGGCGCCAGGATCGTCGGCGAAGAACTGGCGAAAGATATCGTCCATACATTCGTAACGACGCCTTTCAGCAATGAAGAGCGTCACATCAAACGCGTGCAGCAGATCGCGGAAATTGAAAACGGTCAGTTGTGACCGAAAGGAAACGATCATGGAAAAAACGATGCTTGACTACATCCGGGAAACGCCGGATGTCCTGAACGATATCATCGATCACAGTGCCGAATATACCAAAGAGCTGGTCGATCACTATCTGGCGGAAGGCTATGAAGGGATCTGCTTCATCGCTTCCGGTTCATCGAATCACGGATGTCTTATCGCCCGTCCTTTGATGCGATATTTCCTCGGCTGCGAGATCGATCTTTATGCGCCATTCACGTTCGTGCACCACGAGATCGGACGCCTTCCCAACCGGATGTGCATCGCCGTCTCCCAGTCAGGCTGTTCGACCAATACGCTGGATGCACTGAAAGCGCTGAAAGAAAGCGGACGCAGGTCCTACTGCCTGGTCGGACGGGATGACTGCGACGCCAGAGACATTGCCGATCTGACGGTCAACTGGCGCGTCGGAGAAGAGACAGTGGGTTTCGTGACCAAAGGGGTTACATCGCTTGCTTGTTTCCTGATGTGTTTCGCTCTCGAACTGGCGAAAGCCCAGGGTCGGAACATGGACGAAGCCAGATATCAGAAGATGGTCCGTAAACTGAAAGAAGCCGTCGAGCTCCAGCCTGAGATGGTCGAAGAAGCATTCCGGGTCTTTGACCTGAACAAGGCAGATTTCACTTCCCGCGGCAAGGTCGTCCTGCTTTCGAGCGGTCCGAACTACGGTACCGCCTGCGAAGGCGCATTGAAGATCGCGGAAACCTCCTGCATCACGGCTCAGGCCTTCGAAGCGGAAGAGTTCCTTCACGGGCCGATCTATCCTGCCACTCCGGAGGATCTGTTCATCGTCATCGACAACAACGACGATGCCAGCAGCAGAAGGATGATCGACATCGCCAATGCCTTGAAAGATATTTCTTCCAAGGTCTATGTGATCTCCAACGATCCATCCTTCGATGACAACCACGCGTTCCGCACAAAAAAAGAGACCTGCATGTACCGGTCTCCGTTATACAAACTTGCCTGTCTGCAGACCTTGTCCTATCTTATGACAGAAGCCACGAACCGCTATGAACCGCACGAAGCGATAAAAACCTTCAAAAAAGCAAACAAAGTCTCCAGCAAGTCTCGCGAGGATCTCTATCAGGATCTGCAGAATCTCTGATCAGATCTGCACGACACAGAACGCATTGCCATCTGGATCTTCCAGGACGACATAATCGGCGTCTTCCTCGTAGGTCCAGATTTTTTTCTTGGCTCCCAGCGCGATCAGCCGCTTCACATCTTCATCCCTGTTGTCGCTGAACAGATCCAGATGATGTCTTCGGGCTTTCAGCGATGTCACCTGATTCAGGGACAGCTGTATCCCGTCTCCTTCTTCCGGCTTCAGGATCGCGAAATCCGTATCCCTGTAGGTCACTTTATAAGACAGCGCTTCGCTCCAGAAAGTGACCGCTCTATCCAGGTCTCTGACGCCCCAGACGATGGAACCGATCCCGATCATTTCAGTTCTCCCTTCAGCCTGTTGATGGCGAATTCCTTGCTTTCCCGTTCCGCATGGCCAAGGTAATGATAATCGTAATCGATCGATTCGAAGAAGGAGATCATCTGACGCAGCGTATCCTGATCATAGACTTCCCCATGATTGAAATCCTCGCAATCCGCATCTTCGACGATCAGGGCTTTTTCTGCGGGAAGATAGACATACAGCGCATCATCGGTGTGCGTCGACGGTCCGGGGAGTATCCTCAGTTCCACGCCGCCCAGGTCGATGGCCGTTTCTTCCTCGATGATCCTGTCGGTCGTAACCACCCTGATCTCGCTCAGATCGGGGTATTCGATCAGGATATTGTCGTTGCAGAAAGGAATATCCAGGCCGTCCTTTTCCCTTTGCCTCATCTCGTCGATCGTCCAGCGCCATTTTGCCACTTCAAGAAGCTTGTCGCGGGTTTTCTTTGACGATAGTGATGTGCCATGGATCGCATGAAGCCCGAAGGTATGATCCCAGTGCCAGTGGGAAACGACCGTGAAGGAAGGCAAAGAAAGGCCTTCTTCACTTAGCGCATCATAAAACTCATGGACCTGTCTCCATGAGTTTCCTGCATCGACGGCGACCGCCATCCGGTCGCCTAGAATGTAATACAGATTCGGCCGGTCGCTTCTTTTATCGTAAGGATGGACATAGAAGCGATCCGAATACTTATGCAACTTCAATGAGTTCGTATTCCTTCGTGCCGTAGCCTTCTTCGGCAGCCACATCGACCGTCACCTGGCCGTGGCGGGAATTGACCCGTTCCATGAATTTGTCTCTGCCCGGATCATCGGAATTGATGACCAGATCCAGACATGCCCGATCCAGAGCCACAGGATCCAGCGAAGAAAGGATACCGATATCCTTCATGCAAGGAGGAGAAGCATTGCCATCGCAGTCGCAGTCGACCGACAGGTTGACCATGCAGTTGATGTAAGCGGCATTGCCTTTGAAGTATTCCACGACGCTGCCTGCGGCATCCGCCATACAGACCATGAAAGGATCCTTCGTCAGCGGATCGTTCCACAAGGTATACTGGTCAGGATTCGTACCGCCGGAATGGATCAGCGACTTGCCGACCGAAGAAGCGCAGCCGATCGACAGCTGCTTCAGCGCGCCGCCGTAGCCGCCCATCGCATGTCCCTTGAAATGCGACAGTACCAGCAAGGAATCATAATTCGCAAAATTCTTGCCGATCAGATTCTCTTTCAGAGTCCTGCCATTGGGAACCGGCAGAACCAGATCCGGTCCTTCGGCATCCAGCAGATCGAAATCGAAGTATTCATCCCAGCCATGGTCATGGATCAGCTTCCAGTGCTTTTCGGTCGTATTGCGCGCTCCGCCATATGCCGTATTGCACTCGACGACCGTCCCCTTGACGTATTCGACCATCGGCCGGACGAATTCCGGTCTGAGGTAGTTCCTGTTGCCCTGTTCGCCGGAATGCAGCTTGACGGCGACTTTGCCAGGCAGTTCCTTATTCAAAACTTTGAACATTTCGACTACTTTTTCAGGAGTAATCACTTTCGTAAAATAGACTTTTGCTTTTTCCATACGCTTACCTCTTTACCTTCATTTTATACTATTTTTTATCTTTTTATGCTATTGCATAATACCTGATTTTATGGTATTATCATTAAGCATTCACTTGATGAATGGTGTGCCATGGAGGGGTAGCGAAGAGGCTAAACGCGGCTGACTGTAAATCAGCTCCCCACGGGTTCGGCAGTTCGAATCTGCCCCCCTCCACCA
>CADBPB010000084.1 GCA_902796525.1 uncultured Erysipelotrichaceae bacterium
ATCACTCTTCTAGATTACCTTCACGTATGATATTTGTCAAAAAATATAATATAATGAGGCTGATGTCGCAACTACGTCAGTCCATTCAATCGAACCGCAGAGCGCTGTCCGGTTTTGCCGCGCTGCTGATCTATATCTTCCACGGCTGGAAACCCGTTTTTTCCAGCACTCCCGGCCTGTTCGAGATCGAATATGCGATCGTACATTTTGGCGATATCGGCGTGGATATCTTTCTGTTCCTTTCGGGCATGGGTCTGGTCAACTCCTGGAAGCATTGTTCCTCCTATCATGAGTTCATTCTCAGGCGTTTGAAGCGTATCTTCGTTCCCGCACTCATTACCGGGGTCGTTTTCCTGCTATTGAGTGAGGATCTTCTGGACGGCATCAAAGCGGTAACCGGCTACTACTTTCTGGCTGGCAGAATGAACACCTATCTCTGGTTCTATTTTGCGATCGTTCTTCTGTATCTGTTCTTCCCGCTATATTACCATTTCTTCGATAAGGCACGATCCAAGATTTTGTTTACGTCCTGCGTCATCGCAATCTGGATCGTTTATCTCTTCTTTCTGAATGATCATGTGAATAACTGGGCTTATATCTTCCTCAACCGTATCCCTGTCTTTCTGATTGGCATCTGTTTTGATCATCTGACCGACACGAAGATAAAGATCCATCCGATCCTGCTGTACGGAATATCGCTCACTGCCTTGGCGATCGGACTGAATCTGTCGATCCTGACCAAAGCCTTCGGGAAGTATCCGTATCTTCCACATTCCTATGCGCTGTTTCCTTACATCCTGATGTCTGTCTCGCTGATCATTCTGCTTAGCAGGATCTTCGATCTGATTCCACATCGGATTCTGGATTTCTATGGCCTGTTCACTTTCGAATTCTATTGCGTGCAGGAAAGAGTGCTACAGATCCTCGAGGATGTCTTCAACGATCTTCCGGCTCTTCCGGAAAACATCGTCGCTCTTGCATTGTCGACGATCTGTGCCTGTCTCCTGTTTCAGATCAATCAGGTTACCGGAAGACAGCTATTCAGGCAGCGATCCTTCTGAATAACGATGCCCAATCACGGTCATCCGGTAACGATGATCTTTTTTTGCCTTTTTTATAAAATATCTATGATAGAATTGTAATGCTGAACAAAGGACGGATTACACGATGCAAGGTATTATCCTGGCTGCCGGAATGGGCAAGCGACTCAAAGAACTCACCGAACACAACACCAAGTGCATGATCGAAGTCAACGGTACGACGCTGATCGAAAGGATGCTGAGGCAAATCGATGCCCGTAACTTTTCGCGTATCATTATCGTCGTCGGCTATCAGAAAGATGCACTGATCGATTTCATTGACACTTTGAATATCCGTACACCGGTCACCTTCATCGAAAACCCCGTCTATGAAAGCACCAACAACATCTATTCCCTGTCTCTGACCAAAGATCTTTTCAGAGAAGAAGATTCGATCCTTTTCGAATCCGATTCCATCTTCGAAGATGCGATTCTGGATGAATTATTGAATGATGAAACAGAGACTCTGGCACTGGCAGGCAAATACGAAAGCTGGATGGACGGTTCCAGAGTCGAACTCAACAGCGATCACGAGATCACCCGCTATGTACCGGAGAACGAATTCAAATATACCGAAGACATCTACTACTACAAGACCGTCAACATCTACAAGTTTTCCAGATCCTTCATCAACGAACACTATCTTCCATATCTGGAGAGCTATCTGAAAGAAGAAGGCAACAATCATTCCTACGAACAGGTTCTCAAAGTCCTGACTGATAGCAGCGATGTGCGTATCAAAGCCAAGATTGTAACCGACAAGAAATGGTACGAGATCAACGATATCCAGGATCTCGAACTGGCAAGCATCATCTTCAATGAAAACGAAGACGAGAAACTCAGTATGATACAGAGCCATTTCGGCGGCTACTGGCGCTTCCCGGATATGCTGGACTACTGCTTCCTGGTCAACCCTTACTTCCCTCCGGAAAAGCTTCATAACGAACTGAAAGCCAATTTCAACAAAATCATCACCCAGTATCCTTCAGGACTCAGGATCAATTCCCTGCTGGCAGCGAAAAGCTATCAAGTGAACGAAGCAAATATCGTTGTCGGCAACGGCACATCCGAATACATCAAGCTCTATATGGAACAGGTCGAAGGAAGGACCGGCTTCATCTCGCCGACCTTCGAAGAATACCCCAACCGCTACGATCAGGAACAGTCCGTCGTCTTCGTTCCGGATAACCGCGATTATCTCTATGACGAGAACGATATCATGAACTACTTCGACGACAAGGATGTACAGACCATCGTTATCGTCAACCCGGACAATCCCAGCGGCAACTACATCTGCAAAAACGGCCTATTAAGACTGGTCGAATGGGCGGAAACGAAGAACATCCGTATCGTCATCGACGAATCCTTCGTTGATTTTGCAACCGAAGAAAACGCTACTCTGATCACCCAGGAGATCATGGATCTCCATCCATCACTGGTCATCCTCAAGAGCATCTCCAAGTCCTATGGCATCCCCGGTCTCAGATTGGGCGTCCTGGCCAGCGGAGACAGGGAACTGATCGCTTTCATCAAGAAAAAAGCAGCCATCTGGAACATCAATTCCCTGGCTGAATTCTATATGCAGATCGAAGGCAAATATAAGAAAGACTATGCCGAATCGCTGGTTTCCATCAAAGCCGAACGTGCCCGTTTCTATGAAGAGCTGTGCAAACTCGATCATATCCACGTCATTCCATCTGAAGCCAACTACTTCATGATCGAGTTGCTTGGAACGAAAGGTTCCAGAGAACTGACCAGAGATCTGCTGATCAGACATGATATCTTCATCAAAGACCTCTTCAAGAAAACAAAAGGCAAGCAATACATCCGTATTGCCGTACGCAGCAAGACAGACAATGACCGCCTGCTGAAAGCATTGAAAGAAGAGTTGTGAACTCTTCGCCAAGAGAAAGCGTTAAGGTTCTTCCGCTGCAGCAGTCATCCCGATGGAAAAACTCTTCTGTTTCCTTCCGTATAAGCTTCTGAATTTCTAAGATTTGTTTGCTTTCGGTTTCTATTGCTGCCAGGATCGGACCTTTGATTTGAGCGATCTGCTGCTGACAGCAGTCTGTGCTTATCTGATCTATCTGGCCAATAAGCGGATCCGGAAACACGATCCATAAAATATCGTCAAAAACAAAAGACCGTTCAGCTTTGAATCTGACGGTCCTTTTTAATGAATCTGCCTATCAGTCTTGTTCCCTTATCCAGAGATTACCGCTTATTTTTCTCATATCGGTAACGTCATAATGTTCTGCGATAAATCGTCCAAGGTCATCTGAAACCTTGGCGGCTCCATATCGGTTCAGATGGCCGGAATCCGAGAAATCGGTTGTTTCATCCAAACCGATCTCATTCATCTTTTCAAAATAATCCAGATAGACGCAGCCATTCTTTTCTGCATATGTCTTCATAGCTTCTCCATATTCATATGGTTCATCATACGGCACTGTGAAAAAAATAAGATCGATATCATTCTCCTTACACATCCGGACGATATCATCCAGAACCTTCACGGCATCCGCTTCCAGTTCTTTCTGTTCGAATTTACGATAATCAGGAATCTTGACTTCCGTAACATCTTCAGAAAAATAGAATCCCATCCTGTTTCTTAAATCCGGATCGATGCTTAATCTTTTGAAACTTTCGGCTGTTACATTGCCCCAGTTTGCGTGAAACGCATATAAAGGGCAGTAGAAGGAAACATATCTCTCCAACTTGCCATTGAAGCACTGATCGAGATAGCTCTTCAACGCTTCTTTATTCTTTATATAGCGCGAATAGTATATTTCTGCCGTGATATCGGTGTCTTTCAATACTTCACCCGAACGGTAGCATTCGACCAGCATCACTTTTGGCTTCTGCGTCTTCAAAGAATCTTCGATAAACAGTCTGGTCGTGTTGATCCTTTGCCAGTGCCAGCTGTAATTGTACGCTCCAATGCC
>CADBPB010000085.1 GCA_902796525.1 uncultured Erysipelotrichaceae bacterium
ATCTGTCCGCTAGTCGGGTGATAGACGCCCTCGATCATATTGGTTGCGGTCGTCTTGCCTGCGCCATTTGGCCCGATCAAAGCATGGATCTCGTGTTCCTCGACTCTCATCGAAAGATCGTTGACCGCCACCAGTCCGCCAAATCTTTTCGTGATGTTTTTTAATTCCAACATAGCAGGCATTTTAAGCTACCTCCTTGTTTCTGTTTAGTTTCTTCTGAATGAAACGGAACGCCTTCTGAAGCAATGACCATAAGCCATCTGGAACAAAGATCGCCATCAGCAGACAGATCGTACAGAACATCACCCAGTAGTAGTTCTGGAATGCCCGCAGGACTTCCGGCAATACCGTGACCAGCGCAGCACCAAGAATATTTCCTGGTACGCTGCCGATTCCTCCGACCATCAGCATTGCAACGTAATTCTGTGAATAGGATGTCGCAAAGGCTGTCGGGTTGAGATATTGCGAATATCCGGCATACATGACTCCGGCAACGACCGAATAGATCGCCGCCATCGTAAATGCCTGGATCTTCAGCTTTGCAATATCGATCCCTGTCGCTTCGGCTGCTTCATAATTGTCGCGGATCGATTTATAGGCTCTGCCCCATTTGGAATAGACGACCAGTACCGCGATCGCAATCATAACCAAGGTAAAAATCAGGTTTAGATAGAAGTAAGAATTCTTATCAGGAAACTGAAAGAAGAACGGCAGACGCTTAACATCCTTATAGCCTGTAGCGCCGCCGGTAAGGTCGGTCAGATTGTTCACGGTGATACGAACGACTTCGTTAAAGCCGATCGTTGTCAGCGATAGGAAGAAACCCTGCAAACGCAATGACGGATAACCCAGAGCCCGTCCGATGACCAAACCAAGAGCCAGCACCATCAGCAAAGAAAGCCACGGATTGACGCTGTAGCTCGTGTCGCTGATCGCGAAGGAATAAGCTCCTAACGCCATCATACCCGCTGTCGCCATATTCATTTGTCCGGTCAGTCCGGTGATAAAGTTCAAACCCAGAACCAGTACGATATTGTAAAGAAGCATATTCATGACCGACTGGATATAGGAATTGGAAGAAAGGAACAACAGGACATATGCCGCAACGATGACTACGGAAACCAGTAGAATCAACCAATATTTCTTTTTCATCCTGTCACCTACGCTTTCTTTCTCTTAATGATTCCGCCCGGTCTGATCAGCAGGAAGATGATCATCAAACCAAACGACAATGCGTCTTTCCAGACCGATGGAATGAAAATGATACCGAACTGTTCGATCAAACCGATCAGGATCCCGCCGATGATCGCACCCGGATAAGAACCGAAGCCGCCGATGACTCCTGCACAGAATCCCTTGGTCGCTGCCGACGTCACCATGTTGGATGAAACGTTGTACAACGGCGCGCATAGGATACCGATGATCCCGCAGATGATCGAAGAAATCGCAACCGTAAGATTGATGCTGGCAGATACGTTGATTCCCATCAAAGCAGCCGCGTCCTTGTTTTGCGATACGCAGATCATCGCTTTTCCTGCTTTTGTCAGCTTAAAGAAAGCCTGAAGCAAAGAGATAACGATGATCGAAATAATAATGATATAGATATATGATTCAGACAGGACTGTCGAACCAATATTAATTGACTCCCTCAAAAAACCTTTGACCGTAAAGGGCAAAGAACCCCATGATAAACGACAGATTTCAATGATGATCCTGGAAAGCATCATCGTTCCGAACATGGCATAGGTGACAAACTGCAGGTTCCTCAACGGATTCAGTATCGTCGAGGCAACCAGCACTCCGAAAGCCGCCATCGAAACCAGAGTCAGAGCGATTGCCAGCCAATGGGGGAACTGCAATGCTCTCTCAAATGTGCCGGCAAAAATATAAGCTCCCAGAACGATAAAACTTTCATGGGCAAAATTAACCAAGCCGGTCGCGTTGTAGATCAGTGTGTACTCGGTTGCGATCAGGGAATAGATACAGCCCATCGCAATCGCCGTTACAAGCAATTGTAACCAGTTTACTCCTTCAAATATGGACATAAATGCACCCCTTCATATAAAAATACCGCACCACCAAAACGGTGATGCGGTATGTATTCATATCTTAGTGATATTTCGCAACGTTCTTGACGTCTTCCTGAGATTCAACCATGGATACGGACGCTTCCATCGTCGGAACCAGATTTCTGATATAGGTGATACCGATTTCATAAATCAGGTTCGTGTATTCGTCAGCATAAACCGTACCGATGATCGTCTTGAATCCGGAGATCTTGGCAATCGCGTCAGCGATAGCCTGAGGATCAGCTGATCCTGCATCCTGGATCGCTTTAATTGCCAGATTGGCATGGCAGTAGTACAAAGCGCCCTGAACATCCGGAGTTACATCGTATGCAGCATTCCATTTCTTAGTGAATTCAGCAGCTAAAGGATTGGAAGTATCGGAAGCAGAATAGTCGGCGACACATGCCCAGCCTTCGACCCATTCAGGTTCCATCATTTCCAGAACGTTCGTCTGAGCCAGAATCGGGTTCGTGAAAACGATCTGGTCTCTCAGACCCTGCTCGTACATCGCCTTAGCAATAGCGACAGCGCCTTTGTCATGGCAGGAAGAAACCCACGCATTGCAACCGGCAGCAATCGCCTTCTGAATGTAAGCTGTCAGGTCATCGACCGTCGTATCATGCTCATCGCGATAGAAATCGACTCCGTTCTCAGTGAAATAGTTTTCATAGACCTGAGCGGCACCTGTGCCTGTATCATCATTGCCACAGATGATGCCGACTTTCAAACCGTCTGCAGAACCGTTTCTCTTGATATATTCATCAACGACGGCTTTGCCTAAGATAACACCATTCAAGCCATCATCGCAACGGTTATGCCACAGATAAGGGTTCTTCAGATCATCGATACCGACATTGGTAGCAGAGTTGATCAGGGCAACGCCTAATTCTTTCATCGTGCCATCCAAAGCGATCGTCTGGCCTGAGAAGTACGGACCTAAAATGACGACGGCGCCTTCCTGTTCGACCAGACGGCGAACCGTCGTATCGCACAGAACCTTATCGCCCTGGTCATCTTCGATCTTCAGCACGATCTTGTG
>CADBPB010000086.1 GCA_902796525.1 uncultured Erysipelotrichaceae bacterium
TCGACCTGAGCTATGATGAATATGAACGGATCAAGAACCAGATCATGGAAGCGGTCGAAAAGACGCTGATGCCGAAACCGGAGAAGCTGAACTGATGAAAGGTCTGTTTATCACATTTGAAGGACCGGACGGTTCCGGAAAAACGACGGTCACGAGCCGGATCTGCGATCTTTTGGCCGAGAAGGGTTTTGACGTGGTCCATACCAGGGAACCCGGAGGGATCGCGATCGCCGAGCAGATCCGCAATGTCATACTGGATCCTAAAAATACCGCGATGGATCCCAAGACCGAAGCGCTGCTGTATGCGGCATCGCGCCGTCAGCATCTTGTCGAAAAAGTGCTGCCAGCCGTAGCGCAAGGCAAGATCGTCATCTGCGAGCGTTTCATCGATTCCTCCCTGGCTTACCAGGGCTACGGGCGTCAGCTGGGTTTCGATGAAGTCCTGGGCATCAATCTGTTTGCGACCGACAACATCTATCCCGATCTGACCATCTATCTGGATGTCGATGAAGAAACCGGCCTGAGCCGGCTGAAAGACCGCGACTTTAAAGACCGTCTCGATCAGGAATCCATCGAATTCCACCACCGGGTCAATGAAGGATATCGCGCCGTACTGGAACACTTCCAGGATCGCATCCGCATCGTGGATGCATCCAAGCCTTTGGATGAAGTCGTCAGCGACAGTCTGAATGAGGTACTGAAACTTGTCGATCAGAGAAAGACTCAGGGATAGCGAACCTGTCGCTTATACCTGTCTGCAGAACGCATTGAGAGAACAGAAAGTAGCGCACAGCTACTTGTTTTCAGGTGAATACAATCCTTTAAAGATCGAAACGGCGTATCTGCTTGCCCAGTCCATCATCGAAGGGAAGAACGATTTCGCCTGCGAGACCTGCCCTACCTGCCGACGCATCCGGAACAACGAATACTACGATGTCATCTACATCGACGGCTATCAGAAGACGATCAAGAAAGAAGACGCCTCCTGGATCCTGGATGAATTCTCCAAGACTGCGCTGGAAGCCGCAGGGAAGAAAGTCTATATCCTTGCCAACATCAACAACGCTTCGACCAAAGTGCTGAATATGATCCTGAAATTCATGGAAGAGCCGTCCAACGACAATACTTTCGGCATCTTCATCACCGATAAAAAAGAGGATCTGCTTCCCACGATCATCTCCCGCTGCCAGGATATCCCGTTCCTCACGAGAGATTTCTCTTTCCTGATCGAAGACTATCGGAAAGCGGGATTCGACTATGTGGATGCCTATCTTTTATCGGATATCCGGCACAGCTTCGATCCGGACTTCGATCTGAATGATCCTTATTATCTCAATGCCAAGGAATATGTCTATCAGACGATAGAGAATCTCGACAATAAAAACCATATCCCTGTGCTGTTCTACAAGGATTTCTACACGATATTCAAAGACCGGGATGATTTCAAGAAATGCACGGATCATTATCTGTCGATCATCATCAAGATGTTGGAAGACTGTCTCGAACACAAACAGGTCGAGGATGAAGAATACATGCGCCATCTGGAACTTTTGCGTGCGCACGATCCCGTGAAACTGCTGGAGATCTTTGAGCGTGCCGCGGACAAATGCGAGGTCAATGCGGAACGCAGGCTATTGTTTGACGCGATCAGTCATGAAATAATATCATATATTTGAAGGTGAACTATGGAAGAAAACAAGAAATATATATCGGTCCGTTTTGAAACGACCAATAAGACCTATACATTCTCGACGGATGATCCGACCATCCGGAACAATGACGCTGTCGTGGTAGAGACCCAGAGAGGTCTGGAGTACGCCAGAGTCGTCTCGGATCCTTTCGATAAACCGAATGTCGGAATGGAAATCAAGCCGATCATCAGAAAAGCCGACGAGAATGATGCGAAACAGTTCGAACGCAACAAGAAAGACGCGATCAAAGCAAAAGAGATCTGCCAGAAAGAATCCGATGCTCTGAATCTGCAGATGAACGTCATTTCCGCGGAATATACGCTGGATCGCCAGAAGATCACGTTCATCTATCTGGCGGACGACAGAGTGGACTTCCGTGAACTGCTGAAAGTGCTGGCATCCATTTTCCATTGCCGCATCGACCTGCGACAGGTCGGAACCCGGGACAAGGCCAAAATGGTCTCCGGGATCGGCGTATGCGGAAGAGAGCTGTGCTGCGCCCGTTTCATCGGCGATTTCGATCGCATCTCCATCAACATGGCAAAGAACCAGCTGCTGGCTTTGAACATCCAGAAGCTTTCCGGACAGTGCGGAAACCTGATGTGCTGTCTGAAATATGAAGATGACACCTACAAGAAACTGAGAAAAGATCTGCCGAAGCTCAATTCCCAGGTCGAATTCGAGAAAGAGAAATTCCGTATCACATCGATGAACGTCATCAACAAGACTTGCAAACTGGAGAATGCCGA
>CADBPB010000087.1 GCA_902796525.1 uncultured Erysipelotrichaceae bacterium
GCATCCAATGCCAGCTGGCCGTTGCATAATATCATCCCGTCGAAACGGATCCCGCTGATATCGAACTGTTTCAGTTCCGGAAAGGAACGGCCGGTGCATAGGAAAGACAAAACGCCATGTTCGCGCAGGCGTTTCATGGCATCGATCGTTGAAACAGGGATCCTGTCGCTGCGATGGGAAAAGATCGTTCCATCGAAATCCAGAAAAACGGCTTTGATCATTGCATATCCTTTCCCGGAGAAGAGACAGCTCTGTCGGCAGCAAAGAAAAAGCCTGTCGGACAAGCTTTATGATGATCATGAAGGAAACGGTTTACTGTTTTCATATATCACAATAATTATATAATAGAATCATGAAAAAGATTAATATCGGCATCCTCGGATCGGGTTTCATCGTACCGGTATTCATCGAGATGTCCAAGCTGTACAGACAATATCATTTGCGGGCGATCTGGGGACGCCATGAAGAGAAGCTTCTGAACTTCAAGGAGGAAGTCGATTACTATACGACCGATCTGGATCGCGTTCTGAACGACGATACGATCGATGTCATCTATGTCGCTTTGCCAAACGCTTTGCACTATGAATATGCTTTGAAAGCCCTTCAGCACGACAAGCATGTCATCCTGGAAAAACCGTTTACGGTCTATAAGAAGGATGCGAAGAAACTGATCGATCTGGCAAAGAAAAAAGGGCTTATTATTTTCGAAGCGATCACGACGGTGTACAATCCGACATATCAGAGAATGGTAAAAGAGAAAGAGAAACTGGGCGACATCCGGCTCGTCTGTGCCAATTTCTCCCAGCAGTCGCGCCGCTACCAGCGCTTCAAGAACGGGGATCTGACGCCGGTATTCACAAGAAAACTGGCCGGAGGAGCCTTGCTGGATCTGAACGTCTACAATATCCATTTCATTGCAGGGATGTTTGGAAAACCGAAGAAGCTTCAGTATTATCCGAATATGGAAAAGGGAATCGACACTTCAGGGATCCTGATGATGGACTATGGAACGTTCAAGGTTTCATCGATCGCCGGAAAGGACTGCCAAGGGGATAATTTCGTACTGATCGAAGGGGAGAACGGGAATCTGCGCTGCAACACGACGGCGAGCCGCTGCGGAAACTATACCCTGCAGATCAACAAAGGCAGGACGGTCAGCTACGGTAAAGAAGATGATGAATTCTGCGGCTGGAAATATGAACTGAAACGATTCATTGAGATCTATGAGAAGAACGATCTTGAGCAGGCTCAGGAACTGAATAAAGAAACATTGCTGGTGGCGGAGATCCTGGAAAAGGCTCTGGCATCGGCGGGATTGAACTATTAAGGAGAAAAGTATGATCAATGTAGGCATTATCGGCGCAGGTTTTATCGTTCCTGCTTTCATCGAATCGACAAAGATGATCAAGGGATTCCGTTATGTGGGCATCGCTTCCCGCAACGAGGAAAAACTGAAAGCCTTGAAAGAGAAATACGGCATCGGCTATTATGCGCTGGACAACGATGTGGTATTAAGCGATCCGCAGATCGATGTCATCTATGTGGCTGTCCCGAATGGCGCGCATTACGAAATCGCTAAAAAAGCGCTGCAGAACGGTAAGCATGTCATCCTGGAGAAACCGTTTACGCCTCATTACAAGCAGGCAAAGGAACTGATCGATCTGGCGAAAAAGAAAGGTCTGATCATTTTCGATGCGGTCACCCTGGTACATATGCCGAACTTCAAGAAGATGAAAGAAGAACTGCCGAAACTGGGCGACATCAAGATGGTCGATCTCAACTTCTCGCAGTATTCTTCCCGTTATGACAAACTGAAACAAGGCATCGTACTGCCGGCATTCGACTACAAACAGGCAGGAGGCGCCTTGATGGACCTGGGCATCTACAACATCAACTTCATCGTCGGTTTGTTTGGCGAGCCGAAGAAGATCTTCTATTCCGCGAACATGCATAAGAAGGTCGATACTTCCGGTGCGCTGGTTCTTGATTATGGGACGTTCAAGGCATCGGCGATCGCCGCCAAAGACTGCAAGGCTCCGCTGTATGTCACGATTCAGGGCGATGAGGGCTATCTGCGCTCGGATTATGCCAGTTCTGTGATCAGCGATTTCCGCATCGTCGACAACAAGGGCAACGCCAAAGAATACAAACTCAACCGGCATCTTGAAGTGACCCATTATCACGAGTATGTCGAGTTCAAACGTCTGTTCAATGAAAAAGACCTGACGAAAGCCCAGGAATACAACGAGCTCACGCTGAAAACGATCAAAGTTCTGGAAAAAGCGCTGGCTTGCGCAGGCATCGTTTTCGAGTAAGAAACAGACAGAAACCAAATCAAAAGCCAGGTTCACCTGGCTTTTTTCATCGTATGACGGATGATCCTTCCGTCTCTTGTTTCAAAGGGATAAGTCCCTACATCCGTGATCATGTCGTATTCGGCGAGAGGCTTTCCTTCTTCGCTGAAATCGAAATGATGGAACCTTACTTTGACCATATTCGGATCATGGAAATCGGTTCCTTTTTTCAGCATGTTCATGGCCAGATTGATCAGGAATTCTTTCTGGTCTTTCTCATGGGAACGGTCATCTTTCTGATCCTTCATGGAACGGATGATGATATAGATCGTCATGATAAACAAGGGCAGAAAATACAGCAGCTTCAACATGTTTCCTCCATCGCGTTTTCATAAAAGTGGCTTCTATCGCTAGAAGACCACCTTATTTCTGATAAGACGTTTACCGATAATCTGTTATTCTGCTTCGGTTGCTTTGGCGATTTCAGAATCTGCGTTCTTTACGACAGACTGGATGCCGCTCTTGCATGCAGGCTTGCCGTTGTATCCCTCGGAACGGCCGATCGGCTGGCCATTGGCAGCGATCAGACGGAAGTAGAATTTCTCATCCTTGCCCAGATAGATCTGGAACTTCGGGTTCTTCTGCTCTACCGGTTTTTCCAGCGTCAGGTCTTCGATCGGAGCGATCGGAGCGTTCTTCATGACGCTCCTGACACCTTTCAAAGCGCCGTTTCTGCCTTTATACATCTGTGAAGTCAGGATGATCTCCTTATTCTTCGCATGCAGATTGAAATGATATTTGCCGCTGTCAGACTTTTTAATAATATAAGTGCCCATTGTTTTCCTCCTGTTATATTATTTCTTTCTTTTATTTTAGAATGGCACCGGTGCTTTTTTCAAGTATTCCTATCCGGAAGGTAAAGCGCTTACATCGTTTTATGGTTTCGTTTTGCGCAATTAAGTGTTATCATCATAGTAACGGAGGATTAGCTCAGTCGGGAGAGCGCGCCCGTCACATGGGTGAGGTCGCAGGTTCAAGCCCTGTATCCTCCACCATCGCCGTATCACGGACTTCCTAAGGGGGTCCGTTTTATTTCTATCTTTCTGTTATTTATATTAAAATGAAAATATGCTGAATGATACGATCTGCGCGATTTCTACCGCTCTGAAAGATGGGGCGATTTCGATCGTCCGGATGTCCGGAGAAGATGCTTTTTCTGTGATCAGGGAGATCTCCGATCTCAAGGAAACGGTTCCCAACCGTATCGCCTACGGACATATCCTTGACCATGACGAGATCATCGACGAGGTGCTGATCTCCTGCTTCGGGAAGGGACATTCCTATACCTGCGAAGACATGGTAGAGATCAACTGTCATGGCGGGGTCTATGTGACGAAGATGATCCTGAATCTGCTGCTGCAGAAAGGCTGCCGGCTGGCGGAACCGGGAGAATTTACCAAGCGGGCATACCTCAACGGGCGTATCGACTTGAGCGAGGCAGATGCGATCAACGATCTTGTGAAGGCAGAAAGCGCGATCCAGGCCCGTTCGGCGATCCGGGGATTGAACGGTTCGATCGAACGTCTGCTGACCCCGCTGATGGACGAAATGAAAGACGTCCTGTCCATGATCGAAGTCAATATCGACTATCCCGAATACGAAGATGAGAAACAGATGACCAGCGACGTCATCAAGCCATATCTTTGGAAATGGCAGAAACAGGCACAGGAGATGATCGAAAAAGCGGAACGTTTCTCCCTGGTCAAGGATGGGATCGATACCGTCATCATCGGCAAGCCGAATGTCGGCAAATCATCGCTGTTAAATGCTCTGCTGGAACAGGACAAAGCGATCGTCACGGACATCGAAGGAACGACTCGCGACCTGGTGGAGGGAAAGGTACGCCTGAAAAACATCACGCTGAACCTGATCGATACCGCCGGTCTGAGAGAAACGAAAGAACGCATCGAACAGATCGGTATCGCCAAGACCTATGAAGCCATCAAGAAAGCGGATCTGATCATCATCGTGCTGGACAGTGCCAACATCGATGATAGGGATCAGGAACTCTTAGAAAGATACAAGGATCGCGACCATATCGTCGTCTACAATAAATCGGACCTGAATCCGACCGGAGAGATCCGGATCAGCGCATTGAATGCGGACATCGCATCTCTGACCGATTATCTCAACGACAGGTATCAGGAAGACATCGACCTGATCGATGAGGATGTCCTGAACAACGAGCGCCAGATCGCTCTGATGAA
>CADBPB010000088.1 GCA_902796525.1 uncultured Erysipelotrichaceae bacterium
CTGACGCTGATGCAGATGGAAAATGCCGGCTGGTTCCGCTGCTGCAAGGGCGTGCTGGTAGGAAGGGTGGCATTCCCCAAGGCCGAAGATCCGAAGCTGGACTACATCAAGGCGACGGCGAAAGTCTTCAAGAAGATCCCGCAGATCTGCGAAGCGGATCTCGGACACACCTTCCCGGGCATGACGCTGATCAATGGCGCTTTGGCGAAAGTGTCTTATGAAGAAGGCAAAGGCAGGATTTCTTTCAGACTGAAATGACAGGAAGTGCTTGAGGCACTTTTTGTTTGAGCTATAATTTAGATAGAGGATCATAAAAATGGATAATGAACAGTTAATGTGGGCTTTGGTCAAAGACAAGCCGGAAGAGGGGATCTGGATGAAGAAAGTTCCGGTTCCTTCCGTCGGTTACAATGATGTCAAGATCAAGATCAGAAAGACGGCGATCTGCGGTACGGATGTGCACATCTACCAGTGGAACAAATGGGCGCAGAAAACGATCCCGATCGGTCTGACGATCGGGCATGAGTATGTGGGCGAAGTCGTGGAAGTCGGACAGGGGGCCCGAGGTTTCAATGTGGGCGATATCGTTTCCGGCGAGGGACATATCACCTGCGGCAAATGCCGCAACTGTCTGGAGGGGCACAAAGAGAACTGCCGGGATGCGAAAGGCGTCGGCGTCAACCGGAACGGCGCGTTTGCGGAATATCTGGTCATTCCGTATGTGAATGTCTGGAAGACCAGAAAGAGTATCGAGGAAGAACTTTATGCGATCTTCGATCCGTACGGAAATGCGACGCATACGGCTTTGACCTATGACGCTTTGGGCGAAGACGTCCTGATCGCGGGAGCAGGTCCGATCGGCTGCATGGCGGCTGCCATCGTCAAGTTCTCCGGCGCAAGACATGTGGTCGTGACGGATTTCAATCCTTACCGCCTGGAACTCGCAAAGAAGCTGGGTGCGACCAGGACGGTGAATCTGAAGGATGAAAAACTGGAAGATGTCATGAAAGAGATCGGCATGCGGGAAGGTTTCGATGTCGGGCTGGAAATGTCGGGATCGCCGAAAGCGCTGAATCAGATGATCTCCAATATGAAGAATGGCGGCAACATCGCCTTGCTGGGACTGCTGCCGGATGAAACGACGGTCGATATGGAAAGCGTCATCTTCAAGGGCTTGAATCTGAAGGGGATCTACGGACGCAAGGTCTGGGACACCTGGTACAAGATGACGACGATGCTTGAAGCAGGGCTCGATATCAAGCCGATCATCACGCATCATTTCGATATCAGGGATTTCCAGAAAGGCTTCGATGCGATGCTTTCGGGGGAATCAGGGAAAGTCATTCTTGACTGGTCAAAGATAAAGGAGCTGGACAATGAATAAACAGGAAGTATTAGAGCATTATGCCGATGAAGTCGCCGGCATCCGGGAGGCGGGACTCTTCAAGGGGGAAGCCCCGATCGTATCCGCTCAGGGCGCTTATGTGACATTGAGCGATGGCAAACGATTATTGAATATGTGCGCCAACAACTATCTGGGTCTGGGCAATGATCCAAGACTGATCCAGGCTGCCAAGGATACCTATGACAAAAGAGGCTACGGACTGGCTTCGGTGAGATTCATCTGCGGTACGCAGGACATCCATAAGACGCTGGAAAAAGAGCTTTCTTCCTTTCTGAAGACAGATGATACGATCCTGTATTCTTCCTGTTTCGATGCGAATGGCGGTCTGTTCGAAACGCTGCTGGGAGAGGAGGACGCGATCATTTCCGACGAGTTGAACCATGCGTCGATCATCGATGGCGTCCGTCTGTGCAAAGCGAAACGGTATCGCTACAAAAACAATGATATGCAGGATCTCGAAGAGAAACTGAAGGAAGCAGATCAGAATGGCGCCAGGATCAAAATGATCGCGACAGACGGGGTTTTCTCCATGGATGGCATCATCGCGAATCTGAAAGGGATCTGCGACCTGGCAGACAGATACCAGGCTCTGGTGATGGTCGATGATTCCCATGCGGTCGGTTTCGTGGGAGACCATGGAAGAGGGACGCCGGAATACTGCGGTGTCGAAGGCAGAGTGGATGTGATCACGGGAACCTTGGGCAAGGCGCTGGGCGGCGCATCCGGAGGCTATACATCGGGCCGTCAGGCAATCATCGATCTGTTGAGACAAAGAAGCCGTCCGTATCTGTTCTCGAATACCCTGGCACCGGCTATCGTCGGTGCAAGCATCGAACTGATCCGGCTGCTCAAAGAAAGCACTTCCCTGAGGGACGGACTGCAGGAAGTCACGGACTACTACCGCGAACAGCTGGTTGCGCATCATTTCGATATCATTCCGGGAACGCACCCGATCGTACCGATCATGCTGTACGAGGAAACGGTGGCGGCGGAATTTGCCGCAAGAATGAGGGAGAAGGGGGTCTATGTCGTTGCCTTCTCATATCCGGTCGTTCCGAAAGGCAAAGCAAGGATACGCACGCAGGTCTGCGCGAATCACACAAAAAAAGACATCGATTTCGTGATCGGATGTCTCAAAGAAGTCAGAGAAGAAATGGGATCCTAGATCCCATTTCTTATAGATATTGATTCAGCGTATCGATAAACGCGTCGACGTTTTCTTTTTTGGTCGCCCATGAGCACACCAGCCGTACGGTCGTACGTTTCTCATCGTATCTTCCCCATTCCAGGAACTGGTAGTCTTTTAACAGTTCTTTGATCAGTTCATCCGGAAAGATCGGAAAAATTTGATTGGTCTCGGAATCCATAAACATTTCGATTCCTTTGGATGCCAGGGCTTTTTTGAGATACTGCGCATTCTCGTTGGCGTTGCGGGCATTGCCGAGGTAGGTACCGTCTTCCAGCAAGGCGATGAACTGCTGGGAGATGACTCTTCCTTTTGCCAGCATCGCACCCTGGCGTTTCATATAGTAACGGAAATCTTTCTTGAGATCTTCATTGAGGATGACCATGGCTTCTCCCAGCAATGCGCCGTTCTTGGTTCCGCCGATATAGAACATATCTGTCAGCTCGGCGATATCTTTCAGTGCCAGGTCGTTTGAGGCAGCAGCCAGGGCGTTGGCGATCCTTGCGCCATCCAGGTAGAGATAGAGATGATGCTTCCTGCACATTGCAGAAATGGCTTGCAGCTCTTCTTTATGATAGATGGTCCCCAGTTCCGTAGCGTTCGAAATGAAAACCATTCTCGGCTGAACCATGTGCTCATCGGTGTGTGCAAGTACGACCTTTTCGATCGCTTCCGGCGTGATCTTGCCGTTGACGCCTTCCACCGCATCGATCTTGTGGCCTGTCGCTTCCACCGCGCCTGTCTCATGGACATTGATGTGACCTGAAGTCACGCATATCACGGACTGATAAGGCCTGAGCAGACTGATTGCCAGTACGTTGCAGGGCGTTCCTCCCGTGATGAAATGGACATCGGCATCTCTTCCGATGAGGTCTCTGATGATATTTGCCGCTTTCTCGCTGTAGCGGTCCAGCCCGTATCCTGCCGTCTGGACATCGTTGTGTTCTGTCAGATAGTCTAAGACCTTTTTGCAAGCACCTTCCGAATAGTCGTTTTCGAATGAATACATGTTTCTACCTCTTTTCTAAATTATAACAGGATGATAGTCTTGCCGTGACGGCGGATGATCTTGGCCTGTTCCATCCTGCTGATGGTCCTGGAAAGGGTTTCCCTCTCCAGAAAGAGTGCCGTCGCCAGGGAAGCGACCGAA
>CADBPB010000089.1 GCA_902796525.1 uncultured Erysipelotrichaceae bacterium
GGTCGGCGAAGTGCTGACCATACGAAACAAATATGCCACGGCGAAGAGTTTCAAGGAACCGCTGGTCGTGATAGGGGATGGCGATAATGATTCGGAAATGGCGGCGCAGGCAGCCATCGGGATCGGATATGGCGGCGTGCGTCCGATCGCGCCATCGCTGCTGAACGTGATCGATTACGCGTTCTATGACGAAGACAAATGTGCGGCTTTCTTAAGGGGGCTTCTATGATTACGAACAAGACCATCATCATCAGCTGTGCCGGCATGGGCACGAGACTGGGCATCGGTTCGACCAAGGCCCTGGTGGATATCTGCGGCAAGCCGATGATCATAAGACAGCTGGAAATGCTGGATGAAGTGGAAGACGTGCGTATCGTGGTCGGCTACCAGGCACAGAAGGTCATCGATGTCGCCAAGGAATACCGGAAGGATCTCACCTTCTGTTTCAACTACAACTACAAAACGACCGGCACGGCGGCAAGTTTCTCGAAGGCGCTGCTTTGCGCCAAGGAACTGGTGGTTTCTCTGGACGGAGACCTGTTGGTCAATCCGGATGATATGAAGGCTTTCATCCATGACGATACGGAAAAGATCGGCGGCTGCACTCCGGGCACGGATGATCCGGTGCTGATGCAGCTGAACGAGAAGAAGGAAGTCATCGCCTTTTCCAGAGAAAAGGGCGAACTGGAATGGACGGGCATGTCGCAGGTCAGGACGGAGCGTCTGATACCGGATGACAGGCATCTGTACTACATGCTGGAACCGCTGCTTCCGTTGAAGGCGCAGGTCATCCGTACAAAAGAGATCGACACGTTCAATGATTACGAGAAAGCGATCGTCTGGTTTCAAAACGGATGTGTAGATTAGAGGTATTATGAAAGACTATATTTATGAACAGTTTCCTGCATCTTTCTTTGAAGAAGAGACAAGATGCGAGTACAGGATCCCGGCGACTCAGAAGAAACTCTGGGCGATCGAGATGGATATGATGAAGCATCTGCTGGATGTCTGCCGCAGACATGACATCCAGATTTTCGCATACGCCGGGACGCTGATCGGCGCCGTACGTCACAAGGGTTTTATTCCCTGGGATGACGATATGGATTTCTTTCTGACCAGAGAGAACTATGAGAAACTGCGCAAGGTGGCAGCGGAAGAATTCACTTATCCGTATTTCTTCCAGAACGCCAGAACAGATAAGCAGTTCTTTATCGGCTATTCCCGGCTGCGTAACAGCGAAACGACCGGCATCCTGAAATGGGAGAAGTCGCTCGACTACAACAATGGCGTCTATCTCGATATCTTTGTGATGGATGCGTTCATCAATGACAGGGAACTTGTCAGGAAACAGCGCCGCAAGGCGAAATTCCTGGGCAAGCTGATGGAACACTATTATGCCACCACGGAAAAAAGGAATCTTCTTCAGAGCGTCATTCTGAAGATCTATCAGCATACGTTCTGCAAGCTCGTTCCTTATGAAACGCTGATGGAGAAATACGACAGGACGTTGCGGATGTATGAAGGGAAGACCGAACTGTATGCGATGCTGACGCATGATGACAGCTTCAACAATTATTTTTCGCCGGAAGATATTTCCGAGACCATCTGGATGGATTTCGAAAACATCCAGGTCCCGGTTCCAAAGGGCTACGACAGGATGCTGACGACGCAGTTCGGCAACTATATGGAATTCCCGCCGGTCGAAGATCGGGGCAACTGGCACGAGGACAACATCATTTATGACCCCGATACGCCATACAAAGATTACATCAGAAATCACTAATGAAAATCATCATCTTATCGGAACAGAAATCTTATATCAGAAAAGGCGCCAGCGCTCCCCAGATCGAAGGACAGGAGCAGGCGTTTCTTGCTTATGGCAAAGAGGATGTTTCCATCGTATATAAGAATATTCTTATCAAGAACCTCAATCGCATCATGGGGAAGCTGCACCTTCCGACCGTCTATGAGTCTTGGGCGAAACGTAAGCACGAAGACAGCGTTTTTCTCTATGTAACGATGAATCTGCCATATTTAAAAAGCAATGCCTATCTTCTCAAGAAACTGAAAGCCTCCGGGAACAAGATATCGATATTCTGCTATGACTGCTGGGAACCGGAATTTCAGGACTGGGAAAAAGTCATCGACGAAATAGGCATCGATTATCTGTTCTTCGGCTATAAGAAGTCCGCGGAATATTTCAAGAAGACGGGACACAATGCTTTCTGGGTGCCGTTGAGCGCCGATTTCCGTATCTTCAAACCGAGAGACGTAGAAAAGACAAGAATGTTCATGCAGATGGGCAGAAGGAACGATGTGCTGCATGAAAAGATCCTGTCTTATCTGAAAGGACACGGTATGGAAGACAACAGAGATAATTATGTCTATCGCCATGATCGCGATGAGATGATCTTCCCGGATATCCATGAACTGGCAAAGGAA